>JBLHNW010000083.1:0-11112 GCA_047622205.1 Paraglaciecola sp. | reverse complement strand
GCTCGGTACAATCTTTCATAGTGCTCAGGGTGTGCTAATTTTGTTTTTTTGTGGTGATTAAATAAGATCACATCCTGAGCATCATTTCAACTTAATTCCTTAAGATCCAACCTATGAATAACTCATACACCCAGAGGTATGTCCCGGGGTTGCAAGTGCTTTTAGTTTCAAGCTGCCACAGCTGAGTTCATCGCCGTTACTGAGGATTAGATTTGCACAATGTACATGAGAGCCTTCACTAAGTACTGTTTGTACACCCTTAATTCTTTCTCTAATCAAGCCAGATCCAGTGATATGGTCAGCGTGAATGTGGGTGTCAAGGACGTACTTTAGTTTGATACCCAATTCTTCAATGAGCGTTAAATCTCGCTCAATCTGTTCCTTTACAGGATCAATCAACAGGCCTTCTTTGGTGTTTGGATCGGCTAGGAGATAGCTATAGGTGAAGGATTCTTGATCAAATAACTGTCTGAATAGAATGGTTGATTTCATAACTACCTCAACAATAAGCTGCATCTACGACTACATCTCATGTTTTTATTTTCCATTTATGACTATGAAACATTATAGCCGTTAAACAGATAGAGTTCATCTGCAGTTTTTTATGATCCTCAAACTTAATCTAAAACATTTTGCATAAACATTTTACATAATCAATTAAAGATGTAAAATGAATGCATCTTATGTTTTAGCTCAATAAAGGTTGCCAATAATGCACATTACCCGTTACACGGATTACTCACTTCGTGTGCTGATATATTTAGCCATTAATCGTGATGAGCTAACCACAATCAACGAAATCGCCGAAAGCTATGATATATCAAAAAATCATCTCATGAAGATTGTTCAGCAACTTAATGTTCAAGGTTATCTGCTCGCTATTCGCGGTAGAAATGGCGGTATCAAGTTAAACCTTAAACCCTGTGATATCAATATCGGCAGTTTGGTGCGAGAAATAGAAGATAAAAATAAATTAGTAGAATGCTTTGGTGAAAATAACCAATGCGTGATCACACCAAGTTGTCAATTAAAGCAAATATTTGCGGAAGCGCAAGAGGGGTTCTTCAAAGTATTAGACAGCTATACGCTCAATGACTTACTTGGTGAAAATAAGCAAAGAGAATTGGGCGA
Source organism: Paraglaciecola sp. (assembly GCA_047622205.1). GTDB lineage: Bacteria > Pseudomonadota > Gammaproteobacteria > Enterobacterales > Alteromonadaceae > Paraglaciecola. The sequence goes on along the minus strand of JBLHNW010000083.1, from coordinate 9,981 downwards.
GTTACTGGCTATTGACGTTTTGTAACCAGAAATTATTCGCACACAAGCTTAGCTAAATTAATAGCAAACTAACTAAACAACTTACTTCAGCCTTTGAGACTGTAACTATGACAAATATTTTAAACGCTAAAAGCAATAACGCCACAGGTCCTAAACAAGCGATGGCATTTTTTGAATTCGCATTTAGACCTTTCTTTCTGCTTGCTTCCTTGTTCAGTATTGTAGCCTTGCTGGTATGGAATGGCCTATTTACTGGCAGCTTATCACTTAATCTTTACGGCGGCGCTTTATGGTGGCACATGCATGAAATGCTATTTGGCTTTGCGGCTGCCATCATTGTTGGATTTTTATTAACGGCAGTACAAAACTGGAGCGGCGTTCGTAGCCTAAATGGCAAGGGGTTAATGCTTTTGGTCGCTGTATGGCTGTTAGCTAGGATACTATTTTTCTTTCCAAACACGATTCCCCATTGGTTTATCGCTTTTGTTGATATTGCCTTTTTACCTATTTCAGCAGCAGCCTTAGCTTATCCAATTATAAAGGCCAAGCTGTGGCGCAATATGATGTTTATCCCGATATTATTAATGATGGCTATTACCAATGCCACTATGCATTACAGTGTTGCCACACTCAATCCATTACTAACGAACACCACAAGTACCGCTATGGTTTTATTGGTTACCTTAGTTATGTGTATCATGGGGGGAAGGGTATTTCCGATGTTCACTGCAAATGGTACCCAGACACAGCGAGTAAACGCAATCGATTGGTTGGAAAAAATTGCCATTTTTAGTACTTTTCTTGCCGTATTAGCAGGTTTGAAATTTATCGAATTACCTGCAATGTTAATTGCAGCAATATTTTTTGTAGCAAGTGCTGCGCATACTTTACGTGTATTTCGCTGGAAAATATGGGTGACATTAAAAACACCATTGGTGTGGTCTTTACATTTAAGTTATTGGTGTATTGCTGTAGGTTTATTTATGTATGGATTGTCACTGATAACACCATCGGTGACTCATTCACAGGCTATTCATACGTTAACGGTTGGCGCAATGGCCACTATGATCCTGTCGATGATTTCACGCGTGTCACTGGGACACACAGGCAGAAAAATTGTCGTAGGCAAGGTAATGACATTCGCTTTTGTTGCGATAATGCTCGCGTTTATTATCAGAGTTTTTGGTAGCTACTGGATCAGTAATTATAGCCATGTCATCTCGATCGCGGTTGGTTTATGGGCTATTGGCTACGGCAGTTTCGTCGCACTCTATTTTCCTATTTTAACTAAGCCTAGGGTATAAAAGGAATTTTCAATACACCGTAAAAATAGTGACAAAAATGGCGATATTAAAGTTGCATGTAAAATGCATCTTTAATATAATAGAACCATCTTAAGCAAGCAGATAAAACTATGTTAGGAGAAAATCGATGAGTTGTTGTGGCCAATGTGGTGGTACTAACCACGAAGAAAAAAAACAAGATGAAACTGAACAACAAGAAACAGCTACTGAAGCTTAGCTTATTGTTCACGATCTAATTTGAAAAAATCCAGCAGCATGAAATTGTTTCTGGATTTTTTGCTTATAGAGAACAAATTTACGACTAATTATAGTTGATGATAACCCCTTAAATTTCGGCAGTAAGGACAAAAGGCAGCTATGAATACTAACATGAGCACTGATACAAGCACTGGCGAAGCACCAACTTCACTTGGGATCTTCCCCGATTCATGGAGTGAAAAAAATGCAGGCCGTATCCCCGGGAATATCCCTATCTGGGTTGGTATATTCTCTGAACTAACCGAATTCGGCATTTTTTTTGTGGCTTATTTCGTTGCCAAGTTTCACTATCCAGAGGCCTTCGCTGAAGGTCCACAAAGCTTAAATACCATTACGGGTGTAGCTAATACCATTGTTTTACTTTCAAGCAGTTATTTTGTAGCTAAGGCAATGGCAAGCATTCGCCAGGAAAATTTTGTTAAATGTGAGCGATTTTTGTGGTTAGCGTTAATATCAGGCTGCCTCTATTTATGCTTTAAAACCTTGGAGTTTAATTGGAATGACACACAAGGTTTCAGTACTAATACCAGTCCCTTTTTTACTGTCTATTACTATATGACCTTTAATCATTTTCTCCACGTAGCCTGGGCTTCTTGTGCCATTTTATGGGTTATTTTCAGACTGCGAAAAGGTGCATACTCTGCCAATAATCATTCGGGGTTAGAAGCCTTAGCTGTGTACTGGCACATGATTGATTTAATGTGGATTTTAATATTCCCGCTGTTATATGTATTACGATAGGAACAGACCATGAAATTTCTTGGCAAACTTGAATACTATTGGGTCGCCCTCATTTTGATCACGCTAGGTAACACGGCTTTAGGGGAGAACTTTGATTCAACAGCCTTAGTCAATGTCCTTGTTGCATTAACCGTTATGTATAAAGGATTTACTGTAATCGATCATTTCATGGAAATGAAAGGTGCTAACCGGTTTTTAAGACGAATGATGCACACATATTTTATTGTTTTTCCTTCATTAATTATCGCCTCTGCATTTTTTTGAAATTGATGGTTAAAGTTGTGTTTTAGTACCAGACTTTTGATATCACAAGGATTAATCAAACTGGTATAACTATGGCGCCATCTAAATATTCTGTTGCGGCAAACGTTGATAAAAACGATTTGTTTTATCAGGAACAAAATAATGAAATCTCATTATTTGAATATGCTCACTCCCACAAGCTGCCTGTATTAATCAAAGGCCCAACTGGTTGCGGTAAGACACGTTTTGTTGCCCACATGGCCAAAAAATTAGATAAACCTTTATTTACCGTCGCCTGCCATGATGACTTGACGGCTGCCGATTTGGTTGGCCGCCATTTAATTGGGCCAAATGGTACTTATTGGCAGGATGGACCGTTAACCCGGGCGGTAAGGGAGGGCGGTATTTGTTATCTAGACGAAATTGTTGAAGCTAGAAAAGATACTACCGTGATTTTACACCCACTTGCTGATGATCGACGCATATTACCCCTGGAACGAACAGGTGAATTGTTGGAAGCCGCGCCGGGGTTCATGTTAGTTGTTTCTTATAATCCAGGTTATCAAAATTTGCTCAAAGGCATGAAGGCAAGTACCCGGCAACGGTTTGTTGCTTTAAGGTTTTCATATCCTGATCCTGAATTAGAACAACAGATTTTAATGCAAGAAAGTCAAATTAATGCTGACCTGGCTGGGAAACTTGTCGATCTTGCAGGCGCGTTACGTCGCTTAGAGAGTGATTTAGACGAAGTGGCATCAACGCGATTGCTTATTTATGCCGGGCGAATGATGTCTAGTGGCATGCCAGCATTGGAAGTATGTAGGTGTTGTTTGGCTGAACCCTTGTCTGATGATCTCGTCACTGTTGAGGCGTTAATGGATGTAGCCCGCCTCTATTTTGCGGAGTGATTTTTACAACACGTTTGCGCTAGATACATTATACCCGCCATTATTTATCTGTTTTTTAGCGTTGTTTTTATCTCAGCACTAACCAAGAATATATCATTTCCTACGATGTGTTTTTCATGTTCTATACTTAGCGCTAAATTTCGGTATTAAGGATCAGACTATGTCAGACACCTTTACTAAAGCGATGGCGCGAAATATTTACTACGGTGGTAGTTTATTTTTCTTTTTGTTATTCCTTGGATTCACAGCTCACACCACGAGAAGTATGCCAAGCAGAGATCACCGTGAGAATATGACGGAAGCTGTAGAGCGGGGGAAAACCTTGTGGGAAGAAAATAATTGCATTGGTTGCCATACCTTAATAGGCGAAGGCGCTTATTATGCACCTGAGCTGGGCAATGTATTTTACCGGCTTGGTGGCGGAGATATTAATAATTTTAAAGCTTTCCTGAAAGGCTGGATGAAGGTGCAACCTTTAGGTGTACCTGGTCGTCGACAAATGCCTCAATTTAATTTAACAGATGAAGACGTTGAAAACTTAGCCGAATTCTTAAAGTTTACTGCTGAAATAGACGTCAACGACTGGCCACCTAACATTGAGGGGTAATGAATGGATACTTTAAAGTTTCAATCGCAATCGGTTGCAAAACCATACTTTACTTTTGCACTTATTCTTTTTACAGGACAAATATTATTTGGCCTTGTCATGGGCTTACAATACGTTGTTGGCGACTTCTTTGCTGGCTCGATACCGTTTAATGTTGCACGAATGGTACATACAAATTTACTTATCGTTTGGCTGTTGTTTGGCTTTATGGGGGCGGCCTACTTTCTGATCCCCGAAGAAGCGGAAACCGAGCTATATAGTCCCAAGTTAGCAATAATATTATTCTGGGTTTTTGCGGTAGCCGGTACTTTAACCATCTTAGGATACTTACTTGTTCCATATTCAACCCTCGCTAAACTTACCGGCAATGAATATTTCCCAACAATGGGACGAGAGTTTTTAGAACAGCCGACCATTACAAAAGTAGGTATTGTGATTGTCTGTCTTGGTTTCTTGTTTAACATTGGGATGACCATTCTCAGAGGACGAAAAACAGTCATTAACATGGTGTTAATTACCGGTTTAATTGGCCTTGCGGTATTTTTCCTTTTCTCTTTTTACAATCCCGCAAATATTGCCATGGATAAACTGTATTGGTGGTTTGTAGTACATCTTTGGGTTGAAGGGGTATGGGAATTAATTATGGGGGCCATTCTCGCCTTTATTCTGATACAGGTTACCGGTGTTGATAGGGAAGTTATTGAAAAATGGTTGTATGTGATTATTGCTATGGCGCTTATCTCAGGTCTGCTAGGAACGGGCCATCATTTTTTCTGGTTAGCCACACCAGCTTATTGGCAATGGTTAGGCTCTGTATTTTCCGCACTAGAACCGCTACCGTTTTTTGCTATGGTGCTTTATGCCTTTAATATGATTAACAACCGCCGCCGCGACCACCCAAATAAGGCGGCAACGTTATGGGCGCTTGGTACCGCGGTCATGGCATTCTTAGGTGCGGGCGTTTGGGGATTCCTGCATACACTTGCGCCTGTTAACTTTTACACGCATGGTACTCAGATTACTGCCGCGCACGGGCATATGTCATTTTATGGTGCTTATGTGATGATAGTTTTGACCATCATTTCTTATTCAATGCCAAAGCTGAGAGGCATAGGTGAAGCTTCAAGTAAAAAAGCACAGGTTGTGGAAATGTGGGGATTCTGGCTAATGACTGTCGCGATGGTGTTCATTACACTATTTTTGACGGGTGCAGGGATCTTACAGGTTTGGTTACAGCGGATACCTGAAAGCGGAGAGGCTATGGGTTTTATGGCCACGCAAGACAAGCTGGCCATTTTTTACTGGGCCAGAGAAGCCGCGGGTGTAATATTTATGATTGGTTTGATTACCTATTTGTCTCATTTCTTAATTGATAAGAAAGCGGTAAGTAAACCATAAATAGGCTGCATAAATAGATCACATAAATAGTCGAGCTGTAATAGATATGGAAGAGTGGGTTGGCAGCATCTGGCATAAGTTCATTATGCAAAAAAGTAGTAGTGACTTTAACCAGGCGCGAGTTGAATTGAAACAAGTGAGTAAATCTGCAGGACTGATCTTCAGAGCGCTTGGAGGTAGCCCTGCAAAACGCATTGAAGCTGCAGCACCAAGGGATTATTTGGTTCGTCGCACCCTGTTGCAAAAAATATCCGGTTCGCATTTGCAGTTTAGTCTCGCATGGCAAGATGATACGAGTTTACGGCTGCCAGAATCAATTGCCGTGTTTCCTACAAAAGCACTTAATAGAGAACTCTACATTTGGCTAGCTGTACTTGCTGCACATAGCCCGGTTAAATTTGAGCATTGGGCAAAAGACAATCAAGCCAGGGTGCACTTAATTCTTACTAAATATCCTAACTTAGTAACACGATATCACGTATTACTTACAGCATTACTGGCACTTAGACCTTCTATTAGCGCTTTGCCTGAAGTACATAAAGAGTTAGAACATGCCATTATTCAAGCATTGAAACAACCTGGTTCTGTAACTGAATTTCCCGCGGCTAATTATGCCCCGCAAGCTGTTTTTCTGTGGCTTTATCCAAATGCTAACGTGGACTTAGCCCCTCTGGCTAATGACACAATAGATGTGTTTGAACCTGAAGATGAAAACATAGCGAATAAACTTGAGAGCCGTAAAGCGCGGAAGAAATCAGAACGCGTCGACCAGCCCGAGACTAAAGATAGCTTAATGGTGTTCCGTTTAGAAAATCTCTTTTCTTGGAGTGAATATTCGAAGGTAAATCGAGCCGAAGATGACAGTAATGATGACGATGCTAAGCGCGTCGCTGAAGACCTCGATTTACTCACTTTAGGACAACCAAATAAACAGAAAACGGCTAAAATCAGAATTGATTTAGATCTGCCTTCTGCTATTGAAGATGACCTGCCGCTTGGCAATGGGATCGCCCTACCGGAGTGGGATTACAAATCACAAACATTAGTTGCCGATCGGTGCCTATTACAACCCATGCTACCAAGAGGTTGTACTGGGCAGAAACTGCCGATGAATTTGATCGCTATGGCGAAAAGAATTCGTACTCAGTTTGAAAACTTACAAACCTTAAAACAGTGGAAAAAAGGTCAGCAACAAGGCGAAGAGCTTGATCTATCCGCCTGGTTAGACTTCCATATTGAAAGCCGTATTGCTTCAGCTCAAGACCGCGGCCTTTACCAAAGTTATGATCGTAAAACACGGGATATCAGCTGCTTGTTGCTATCGGATATATCCATGTCTACCGATGCTCACATTGATAATGAAAATAAGGTCATTGATGTAATTAAAAATAGCCTGTTACTTTTTGGCGAGGCACTGGATGGGGCTGGTGATAGCTTTGCTATGTATGGTTTTTCATCGGTAAAACGCCATCATATTCGCTTTACCGTATTAAAAAACTTTGCTGAAACATACAGTGACAAAATACGCGGCAGGATCTTACAGCTCCGCCCGGGCTTTTACACGCGTATGGGCGCTGCGATTCGCCAGTCCACTCAGGTATTGGCCGAACAGCACAGCAGTAAAAAGTTACTGCTAATATTAACGGATGGTAAGCCAAATGATATTGACCATTATGAAGGTCGCTTTGGGATTGAAGATACCCATCAGGCAATACTGGCCGCTAAACGTTTGGGGATCATTCCTTTTTGTATCACTATTGATCATCAAGCGGATCAATATTTACCTTATATATTTGGGAGTAATGGCTTCACGGTAATTTTAAATCCAAGGCAATTACCGACCAAGTTGCCACAGTTATATCACCAATTAACGAGTAGCAGATGAGTGAAACTACACATTGCCTGTATTGCGGTAGCGAAAATACCATAAAACAGGACACCAAAAAAGTTGATACGGGTAGCCCCTGTAATTGCACAAATTGTGGCATGACCTTACCAAAGTGCCATCCACACAGTAGCGGATATCGAAGTCGATTATTTAAATGGACTTATGTGTTGATCCTTTTTTTTTGTACCGCGATGATATTTTACCTACCAAGATGACTAATTTAGCGAGTAACGTATGAATGCGAACCTTAGTCATCAGGATAAAAATCAGATAAAACATGCGTCAGATATCGCCTTGTTGTCCTTGCTCAATTTAACTTTATTACCGGTTATCTCCTTTCTTTGGCTGTTAGTAAAATTAAAATCGGCAGACAAAAAAAGTTTTGCTTATTATCATCTACAGTACGCCTTAAAACTTAACGTGTGCGCAGCGGTGGCCTTAATACTGGTAAGCGTGTTAATGATTGTGTTTGGTGGTTTTTACTCGGCATGGACCTGGGTTTTTGTGATCACATATTTCATCTTTGTGCATACGGTGTTCATCGTCATAGCTGTTTGGGCGTTGATCAGGTCTTGGTCAGGAAACAAAATGGGTTATAAACAAGGCACTTTTCTGTAGTGATTTTTGTAGTGGGGTCAAAGAAGGATAGGGCGCTTGTATTAAAACACCCTTAAATACATTTGCATTTTTTCACTTTTAACAGAAACGAAAGTTTCGCTATTCAGCACTAAGTGTCGGATAGGCTTCCGTGTATACCCAATCATTAGCTTTGGCTGGCATGTGGCAGCTCAGGCAATCGGTTTTATAGTTTGTTGCGACGTTCTTGGCCTTATCGTCGGGTTTGTAAAGCGCCCAACCCCAGCCGTCGCCCCATAGCGGATTATCGCTAAAACGTCCTTTTGTGTCTTTGACCATCACGAACCATTGTTTGATACCGTGCGTGGCATAGCTAACATTCGAGCCAGTGGTGTAGTCACCCACATTGGATGCTCTTAACTCTTTGACGAGCGTTGCACCGTCAGGGAATTTTCCAGTCTTACGGAACACCTCCACAGTTTCTTTTTCGGTATACACATCATGGAAACCACTGGCACCTCCCTCGGGCACGAACCAGGATCCCAGATGCACCATGGAGGTACGGAATCCTTCTGGAAAACTGATGTTGCCAGCATCATCAACGTAAAGCGAGAACCTGTCGCCAGCCATAACCGGAGACAGCGCTAGGCCAATGTTTATTGCAAAGATAATCACGATTGAAGTTTTGTATGGGTGCTGCATGATCAATTCCCCGTGGACAGTGAATGCGATAGCTTAGATTGAGTACCGCCGATGCCTTCTTCGCCCGTCGCCTTACCTGCGCGCAATACTGGATAATATTGAGTGAAGACAAAATCATCCGCTGCAGCGGCTGCATGGCAAGCATTACAGGCGGTAGCAGGGAACGCTTTAGCTGTGGGCGTCAGCATCTTATGATCTGGCGTCGAGAAACTAAAGTAGGCCCAGTTACCAGGCTCGTTCGGAAAATGTTTTTTGCTCTTGATAGTGGCTTCCAGACCGATAAAGTCACCTTGAAAATAACCGTTGCCGCTGACGGCCGATTTCGAGCCAACGTTGACCAGCTCTTTCATTAGAATGGTACCGTCACGAAATTCGCCAGTCTTTTTCCAGTGCTTCCAGCTTTTGGGATCGATATAAACATTGTGATGTTCGGGAAATGCAGCCTTGCCATCGTTCATATCATTTGGCGTTACCGGCGTACCTACGTAGATCCACTCACGATAACCCGTAGGCCGTTCTAGAACACCATTTTTGATGGTGAAATATTCTGCTGCAGCCACAGGCGCTACCACAAACAGTTGAACGACGACTCCGATAGCCGCGATTCGCATGAACGTCTTCTTTACAGTCATCATGGTCTATTCTCCTGACTAATGTTTAGACCTTTACACTAGTCTAACAAGAGAATTAGTTCCAATCAGATTCAATGATTATATTCTTATACAGTTTGCTCTCTGCTTTGTGGAGGAATCGTTATTGGGTTTGGTCTTTAATTAGCGGAATGATATGGTGTCATTTTTTAGCCTGGTCGTCGTCTGCGGTAAGCGGAAAATTAAAACAAAACGAGTTAGTGACCAAATATTTAACAAAATTTACGGGTGGTTTGTTTCTATATTTTGGCATTAAATTGGCTTTGAGTAAGCAAAGTTAATAAATCGTTGCATTAAGACCCGACAAACAATCGCACCACCAAATCTTTTCTGCGCCCTTAATAGTAAAGTTATTTAACTAAGTATCTAAATCCTTATATTTGTGTCACTTAGCGATATTTTACGTATTCATATTTTCGGTTTCAATCTTATCGCTAGGCTTTTTTCAGCAAATATTTATGACAATGATATCTTCATCACAGTAGTCATATCCATTAAGTTCAAATTAAATTTGACTTTTTCCCACTAAATTACTGTATTCTAAATAGCACTTCATAATTAATAAGGATATTAATTAACATGCGTAAAATTTTAACCACTTCGTTACTTCTTACTTTTGCCTCTTTCTCGACGTTAGCGACTGCGGGCGAGTGTGGCAAAGTAACCATTGCTGATATGAACTGGAATTCAGCCACCCTTATCGCCA
>JBLHNW010000082.1:0-11174 GCA_047622205.1 Paraglaciecola sp. | reverse complement strand
TGGCGAAATCGTCAAAGGAGATGGTTTCAGCAATGGGATCTTTTACCAGTGGGCTATTTGGATCGAGCTTGGGCGTTACTTCTAAATTTTCTTTTGAGTCTTCAATCATGGCGTTTACTTTGTCCATATCGACTCTCTGCATCAGTGCTTTAAACTTGTTAATAGCATGGTCAGTTAACACTGTCTGAGCGCTATCCCAGCTTAATTTGTCATTTAAAAATACTTCTGATTGCGCTGCCAAAGTCGGTACCACAGGCTTCAAATAAACCACCAGGATGCGAAACAGATTTATACCTAAGGAGCACACATCGTGGGTGAAGACTTGTTTGTTCTCATCCTTGATCGTGACCCAGGGGGCGTTGGTATCGATAAATTGGTTGGCTTTGTCCGCCAGCGCCATAATTTCACGGATCGCCTTGTGATATTGGCGATTTTCAAAGGCCTCAGCGATGCTTGTTTCTGCTTGCTGGAATTCAGCGACTAACTCAGGCTCTAATACATTGTCAGATAATTTGCCGTCAAAGCGCTTAGTGATAAAACTGGCACAACGACTAGCAATGTTAACGACCTTTCCAACTAAATCAGAATTCACCTTTTGCGCGAAATCTTCAAAGTTAAGGTCAATGTCACTAACATTCGCACTGAGCTTTGAAGCAAAGTAATAACGTAAATATTCCGGGTTTAAGTGTTCTAAGTAAGTGCGCCCTTTAATGAACGTGCCTTTTGACTTGGACATTTTGGCACCGTTAACTGTGACAAAACCATGAACATTCACCCCAGTTGGCTTTCTAAACCCTGCTCCTTCGAGCATGGCAGGCCAAAATAGACAGTGGAAATAGGTGATATCTTTACCAATGAAGTGGTACAGCTCGGCTTCTGAATCAGCATTCCAGTATTCATCAAAACTGACATCGTTTTTATCACAAAAGTTTTTAAAACTGGCCATGTAGCCCACCGGCGCGTCTACCCAAACATAGAAGAACTTACCCGGTGCATTGGGAATTTCAAAACCAAAGTAAGGCGCGTCGCGACTTATGTCCCACTGTTGTAGACCTTTTTCAAACCATTCCTGTAATTTGTTGGCTATTTCGCTTTGCAGGGCATCACTCTTTAACCAGTCTTGTAACATGTCACTAAATTTCGGCAGATCAAAAAAGTAGTGTTCCGAATCTTTTAATATTGGGGTTGCACCTGATACCACAGAACGCGGGTTTTTCATTTCGGTTGGATCGTAAGTGGCTCCGCAGACATCACAACTATCGCCGTTTTGGTCTTCTGCAGCGCAACTAGGGCAGGTGCCTTGTACAAATCTGTCTGGTAAAAACATTTGCTTTTCAGGATCAAATAATTGGCTGATGGTGCGTTTAGAAATATGTCCGGCATCATTTAAGCGATTATAAACCAGTTCACATAATTCTTTGTTTTCGTCTGAATGGGTGACATGGTAGTTGTCATACACCACAGAAAAATCAAGCAGATCCTGATGATGTTCATCCCGGGTCTGGGCAACCATTTGTTCCGGTGTAATCCCCAGTTCTTGTGCTTTGAGCATAACAGGCGTGCCATGGGCATCATCCGCACAGACACTGTAACATTCATGTCCACGCATGCGTTGAAAGCGGGTCCAGATGTCTGTCTGAATATGCTCAAGCAAGTGGCCCAAGTGGATCGAACCATTCGCATAGGGAAGGGCACTGGTAACGAGAATTTTGCGTGGTGTATTTGATGCTGTATGCGACATGTTCAACTTTGTTTGATTGATTATATAAAACAGCCGCAAATGGTATCTAAATTAGCGTCGCATTGCATTACGAATATCGCCACAAGCGTTATTAATCAAAGATATCTGCTGATTACCATGATGAATTCAGGGCGATTAGTAAATGCGGTTATATCAACAAGTATAAAAATGTTAAATATGAGTGCTATTAAATGTATTGAACATCACCCGCTGTCTCAGCATAATTGCACTGCTTTTTTCAACCACCAGACAAATAGAGTCAAAAAATGCGTTTATGCGACAAAGATATTTATTCCTATCTCCAACAAGGTCTGATTAAAATGACCCCCGAACCGGACTACTCTGAAATTAGTGGCGTCACGGTTGATATCCGTTTGGGTAATAAGTTTAGGGTGTTTGAAGATCATCAGGCACCGTATATTGATTTAAGTGGCTCAAAGGAATCCATGCAAGAAGCTTTAAATTCTGTGATGAGTGATGAAATTGTACTTGAAGAAGGTAAAGCTTTTTTCTTGCATCCAGGCGAATTAGCGCTGGCAGTTACCCATGAGTCCATTACCTTACCGGCCAATGTCGTCGGCTGGCTAGATGGTCGTTCATCCTTGGCTCGCCTTGGCCTAATGGTACATGTGACTGCACATCGGATTGATCCGGGTTGGTCGGGTAATATTGTTCTGGAATTTTTTAATGGTGGAAAATTGCCTCTGGCCTTAAAACCCATGATGAAAATAGGTGCTGTAAGTTTTGAGGTCATGTCCGATTATGCGGAAAAACCTTATAACGCCCGTATTGATGCTAAATATAAAGATCAAGATGGAGCTGACGCCAGTCGCATTAGTGCTGACGATAAGCATGGCTAATTGATGGTATTCGAATCTTTTCTTACACTGCCTGGGTTCACTCCCAAAATACGCTTAAAAGCTTTGGAAAATGAAGATTCGTTGTCATAACCAACGGCTAAGGCTGTTTCTAGGGTCGTAGTTTGTTCGTCTGCCAACATTCTATAGGCAATACACATTCGCCACTGGGTAACGTAATCCATCGGGGAGAGCTGTAATACTGACTTAAATAAGTTGTTAAAGCCGACTCGGGACAAAAAGCAAATGTCCGCCAATGCATCCACAGTCCATTTTTTGGCAGGTCTTTCATGAATCGCTTGAACAACCTGACTTAATTTAGGGTGTAACAAGGCCGCAACAATGCCTTTATTTATTGGCAAATGTTGTCTAAAAATAATCGCTAACATTGCCTCTGCAATTTTATTCATAACCAATTTAGCTCCCTGTTCGTCCGAAAGTGACTCATGTAGCAAAGCATTTAACAGATAAGGTAAGCTACCCTTAGAACCTGTTTTTGTAATGCCTTGCAGTAATACGATATTCGGTAAAAACTCCGTTATATTACTAATTAGGGGATGTTTGTGTGCAAAGTAGCCACAAATCAATCCTGTCCCATCTGTGAGTTTGCCATTGGTAAAATCAATGGAAGAACGGGCATTTATATTTTGACTAAAGGTGTTGTCGTTGGTGATACAGTGTTTGATGTCTCTAGGAAACAGCACCATGTCACCTTCTTCAAGACTATACACCTTAGGGTTATCTCCAACTGTTAAATAGCACTCACCGTGACTAACAATATGAAAGTTCATATATTGCAGACCAGAGGTATCTACGGCCCAACTCCCACAGTATTGGCCGTTATGAAAAATTTCCGAAGAAACCTTAAAGGTAGAAAATAACTGATTTAATACATCCATATACGATTAGACATAAACCTTGTTGCTTGAGATATATGAAGCTTAGCAGATAGTGCCTAATATTCGCTGCACCTAAGCAAGCCTAAATTTCTAAACAAGGAAATAAATTATGAAAAAAATATTTAGCCTCAAAACATTATTCGCAGTGGCATCGATTAGCATGTCTTCTTTTGCTTTTGCTGGATTTGACACTGAAACAGACGAAAATAGTGTAATTTTGGCTGGTCACGATGCGGTCGCTTATTTTACTCAAGATAAAGCAGTAGTGGGAAGTGCTCAATACACTACGGTTTATAACGATGCGATATATCGTTTTAGCTCGGCACAAAACAGAGATACTTTTGTTACCACACCAGCTAAATATGCACCCGCATACGGTGGGTTCTGTGCTTATGGTGCGACTTTTGGCAAAAAGTTCGAGATTGATGGTAAGGCGTTTGAAGTAGTGGATGGAGTTTTATATGTCAATAAAAATCCTTCCGTTAAAGAGGCCTGGAGCAAAGATATTCCGAAGCACATTAAAGAAGCCAATGGTGAATGGCCAGTGATTGAATTTAAAGACGCTAGCAAGCTGTAAAATAGATAGTGTCATCTTAAGTTGGTAGCCTCGCAATAGCGGGGCTTTTTTATATAAGGTTTCTTAGATGAAAGAAATTTGCTCAACAATCAAGCAAACACATGTTGTTAGTAGAATATCCATTGCAATGAAATAAAAAATAAGTAAACTGCGCCTCTTCGGTCGGTGTGTAGCGCAGCTTGGTAGCGCACTTCGCTGGGGGTGAAGGGGTCGTAGGTTCGAATCCTATCACACCGACCAATTAATCTTCCTTCAGTTTCCCTTTCTACACGATATTATCTCAAGCAATTTAGTCCCGCTTCTTTAGTGGGTATGCACCATTTTAAATCATTCATGATTTATTTCGATCCCTTGGAATATGGGTATGGGCTAAAACACACTTGGCGTTGGTAAAAATACCATTATTCAATACATTCAGGTATTCCACCTAAGCCCAGCACTAAACTGATATCTTAATTCTTTAAGACTTTTGCCAAAATTACTTGCAGCTCTTCGGCTCTTTTATAGCCATGACTTAGGGAGTAATCGTCGCCTTTGACAATCATAACCGCAGGAAAACCTCGAAACTTAAGTTGCTCACCTTTGTTGTCATGGAGATCATTAAAAACAAAGCTTGAAAGCGCGAAGTTGATGGTTTCTCTTACCGGGATAAAGTTTTCGTTCAATGCCTTCACAAGAGCAGGATCAGAAAAAGTTTCTTTTTCCATCGCGGCACAGGTGAGACAGAAACGCATTTTAGCAAACACGAAAATGGGCTTGTCAGAATCCAGCTCCCGTGCCGCTTCGTAACTAAGCCATTTGACCTCGGTGGTATATAAAATAGGCGTAATCGCCGCATACATGCTAGGTAGCAGCACAATGGCAGCAATCAAAGCGATAAAGGATTTTTTCATTGGGTATCCAAACAAACAACAACACAAGTGTCACCTAGACCCGTAAGGTTGCCATGCCATTTCAACTTAAGCGAATAAATCGTTAGTGATTGGAGCAATTGTTGTAAACATCATGTTGTTACAAAATTACGCAGACACTCATCGCACTCCAATCAAATATTTAGATTTATTAGAGAACATTTACGAATGGTGTCTATGTAAAACTTTTGGGTCAATTCGATGAGGAGTTTCGTTTTCTAATCGATTTGGTTTTTTACAAATAATACACTATCGTTAAAATAGGTAATTATTTCCTAAACTATCGGATTGATAATCGTCGAGCCAGGGAACAGGCAGTCTGCACTTTCCCTCCTCACTTTTGCCTATTTATTCATATTGAAGCGTAAAACAGTACTTACGACACTCAAAAAGGAGTTTCAACATGTCAGCGTATTTTTTAAAAGGTCACCTGAAGTCTTGTTTTGTTATTCTCATTTTGTTGTTCACCGTCTTTACAAGCAGTGCAGTGTTGGCTAGTCAGTGGAAACAGATTGAAGCTGGCGCGTATCATTCATTGGCTATCAAAACAGATGGCACACTCTG
The DNA here is from genome assembly GCA_047622205.1 of Paraglaciecola sp. GTDB lineage: Bacteria > Pseudomonadota > Gammaproteobacteria > Enterobacterales > Alteromonadaceae > Paraglaciecola. The sequence continues at coordinate 5,625 of JBLHNW010000082.1, read as the reverse complement.
GGCATGGGGTGATAACGGGCTTGCGCAACTAGGTGATGGCACTAACACAGACAGCAATGTACCCCTACAAATTGGCAGTGACACCAATTGGCAAAGTATTAGCGCCGGTGAATTCCATTCATTGGCTATCAAAACAGATGGCACACTCTGGGCATGGGGTTATAACCAGTTTGGGCAACTAGGTGATGGCACTAGTACAGCCAGCAATGTACCCATACAAATTGGCAGTGACACCAATTGGCAAAGTATTAGAGGAGGCTGGTCTCATTCATTGGCTATCAAAACAGATGGCACACTCTGGGCATGGGGTGGTAATAACGAAGGGCAACTAGGTGATGGCACTAGTACAGACAGCAATGTACCCATACAAATTGGCAGTGACACCAATTGGCAAAGTATTAGAGGGGGCGGAATTCATTCATTGGCTATCAAAACAGATGGCACACTCTGGGCATGGGGTGATAACGAGTTTGAGCAACTAGGTGATGGCACTAACACAGACAGCAATGTACCCATACAAATTGGCAGTGACACCAATTGGCAAAGTATTGGCGCCGGAGCCGTTCATTCATTGGCTATCAAAACAGATGGCATACTCTGGGCATGGGGTTATAATGCCGATGGGCAACTAGGTGATGGCACTAACACAGACAGCAATGTACCCCTACAAATTGGCAGTGACACCAATTGGCAAAGTATTAGCGCCGGTGAACTTCATTCATTGGCTATCAAAACAGATGGCACACTCTGGGCATGGGGTTATAACCAGTTTGGGCAACTAGGTGATGGCACTAGTACAGCCAGCAATGTACCCATACAAATTGGCAGTGACACCAATTGGCAAAGTATTAGAGGGGGCGGAATTCATTCATTGGCTATCAAAACAGATGGCACACTCTGGGCATGGGGTTATAACCGGTCTGGGCAACTAGGTGATGGCACTAACACAGACAGCAATGTACCCATACAAATTGGCATCGACCCGGAATGTATTGCTCCACCTAATGGATTAATCAGTTGGTGGCCAGCCGATAGAAACGCCAGAGATATAGTGAATAATAATCACGGCAGGTTGAGAAATGGTGCCAGCTTGGGTGACGGGATAGTGGGCACGGCGTTTAACTTTGACACGCCTTCAAACCCTGATTATGTAAACATTCGCTATAATGAAAGTTTCAACTTTTCAGCAAGTGATGAGTTCACAATTGAGGCCTGGGTAAATGCCGCGACGGTGAGTCCGGAATTGCAAGCCATCGTGGTTAAAAAGGGCACCGACCGGGATACCTGGGATTGGGGGATTTGGCTTGAGGGAAATCAATTTCTTACCGGTAATGACGGCGAGCACTTGATGAGCTCAACGATAATCCAAACCGGTGAGTGGAATCATGTAGCGGTAACATACGGTGATGAGGTGGTTACACTGTACGTAAATGGTGTATTGGACACAAGCAGCACAATCTCCCTGAGCACGACCCCGAATTTGCCTCTCACGTTTGGCATACTGGCGCAACGCGCAGGCCCAAAACCTTTCCAGGGCTTGTTGGATGAAGTAGCGCTTTATGAGCGTGCGCTCTCGACAGCGGAAATCGAATCGATATTCGACGCTGGTAGTGCGGGCAAATGTATCAGAGTCCGCCCTTAGCCTTGTAAGTTATTGAAAATAACGGCCCCGACGGTGATATCGCCTTTTATATCACTGCCGGGGTATTAGACAGTCTGGAAATGGTGTCTGCGCAAAAATTACGCAGACACTCATCGCACTCCAATCAAATCAAATATTAGATTCGTTAGCGAACATTTCCGATGTGTGTCTATGTAAAACTAATACCACGCGTGTTTTACCAAGCAGGGGACTTGCACCTCCGATCTTCTACCGATTTATCTCGGCGCACTGGGTGTCCTTATAAATGCTACTTTCCAAATCGATACGCGTTAAAAAACATAAATAGCTCCAACAGCTAATTGAAAGATCTCTTTTCTGCCTACTATAGGGCTATCGACTATGCTGCCATGCGATTGACCAATATCTTTTGTTGTTCTGTAAGTCGGTGGTGATTGTCTGCCTGTTGCTGGCGGTATTGCTATCTTCAAACCCCATCTCAGTTTCATTGGCCCCATCTATCCATTCATGGGGAATGGCGGTACTGGCCTGATCTGCAGGTATCTCAGTCACCCGGTGATCTGAGTTAAAGACGCTATTGGGATAGACCCTACTTTTTGTATAAAAGGTCGATGAGCGGTCTAAGGAATTCACATAACTAATGCTTGCGCTTTGATCGGTATCGATATTATCCAGAATATCACTGACCACTTTATCTGAACTGCCACAGGAAGATAGAAGCATAATTACGAATACTGCCTTTAGCATGGGGTAAGTAATTTGATTGGGATATTTCATAAATTTTCTCCTTGAATATTGAATATTGTGCCGCAACAAAGGGCTATTTTACGGTCTATTCTTAAAACTGCTGCGACTATAGATGACCTAAGGTGCTTAAAAAACACTCAAGGGATGGCTGGGGACTTTTTGCTGATGACTTGGACTTAATTGTAAATATGTCCTATTTAAGTTGGTTATTTATCTCACACTTACTGGTGCTCAATATATTGATGTAGTGCAAGTTGCAGGGGATTCTTAAGGGTAAAATTGCTGTTCTGGGACAAGTGGGGTTGAACCCGTTTTGAAGCGGACAGCTCAGATCTAGTTTAGTCAGATTACATGTCTTAAAGTAGTTACAGACATTTATGGAAGCGAATAATGAAAACATCAAAACAGGTTTGCTATAGGGCTGACTCACTAACAAAAGTCTATGTGACGGGTGAAAGTGAGGTGCATGCACTTAGGGGAGTAACAGCTGATATACCTGAAGGAGAAGTAGTGGTGATGTTAGGTCCTTCAGGTAGTGGTAAATCGACTTTTTTGAATATTATTGGTGGTTTAGATCAACCCACTTCTGGGCAAGTGTTTTTTCAAGATAGAAATTTGGCGAAGTTAAGTAATCATGATTTAACCTATTATCGCCGAGAAAGTGTTGGCTTTGTATTCCAGGCTTACAACCTTGTTCCTAGCTTAACAGCATTGGAAAACGTGGCCTTAGTCACAGAGATTTCTCCCAACCCTATGCTTCCAATGGATGCGTTAAACATTGTTGGTCTTAAAGACAGAGCCAACCATTTTCCCTCACAAATGTCTGGTGGCGAGCAACAAAGGGTGGCAATTGCCCGGGCAATAGCGAAACAACCCAAAGTATTACTTTGTGATGAGCCAACCGGTGCGTTAGACAGTGAAACCGGCATAGTGGTGTTAAAAGCCTTGCTCAATGTTAATCGGCAGTTTGGCACAACTTGTATCATCATTACCCACAATGCCGCTATCGCGAAGCTCGCACATAGAGTCATCCATTTTAGCGATGGTAATATCAGCCATGTGGAAATTAATGCTAATCCAATTAACCCTGATCAAATAGATTGGTGATCTGATGGTGAGCGCGCTGAATCGAAAGTTATTACGAGACATCTGGAACATTAAAGGGCAGATGACAGCCATAGTGATGGTCATGGCTGCTGGCATAGCGGTGTTTGTCATTATGTTTGGTGTATTAGATAGCCTGAAATTAACCCGTGACACCTACTACGATCGCTATCAGTTTGCTGACGTTTTCGTCTCTTTAAAAAGAGCTCCTAATTCTTTGCGAGCCCGTATTAACGACATTCCCGGCGTGTCCATAGCAGAAAAAAGAGTGGTCTTTGGTCTTACTCTGCAAATGCCAAGCATGTCTGAGCCTGTTAGTGGCAAGGTGATTTCGCTCCCTGATAGTTCTGCTCCATTATTGAATAAACTGTATCTACGCTCAGGACGTTTACTAGAGCCTAATGAAGAAAATGCAGTATTGGCAGATGAAAGTTTTGTTAATGCACACCAACTTGAGCTTGGCGACAAAATTAGCGCGATCATGAACGGTCATCGCAGACAACTTAAGATAGTCGGCGTAGTACTTTCACCAGAATACGTTTACAGCATTGCTCCTGGCGCTCTTATGCCAGATGGTAAACGTTACGGCTTATTTTGGATGAGTCAAAGGTCGCTAGAAGCAGCGGTTAATATGAAAGGAGCCTTTAATGACATAGCCATCAAAGTTCAGCGCAACGCCAACATAGAAGATATTAAAGAACAACTAGACAATATTTTAAAGCCTTATGGTGGCCTCATTGCTTATGGGCGAGACGAACAAATATCCAATTTTTTTCTAAAAAACGAATTAAAACAACTCAGTGGCATGGGCTCACTTGCTCCCGTTATCTTTCTCAGTGTGGCGGCTTTTCTGATCAATGTGGTGATGTCCAGGCAAATCGCCACCCAACGTGAACAAATAGGTATGTTAAAGGCTGTGGGCTATAGCAATTGGGAGATTTCGTTCCTGTATATCAAAATGATACTGGTCATTACCGCAGCAGGTTCGGTATTAGGTTTATCACTTGGCACGTGGATGGGCTCGGGTATGACTGCGATGTACACGGAGTTTTTCCACTTTCCTATCCTAAAATATCACTTTTCCATTGAGGTGATGATCTTCGCTGTATTGTCCTGTGTGGTTGCCGCCTTGTTAGGCACCTTAGTGTCTATCCGAGCAGCGGTAAAACTGCCACCAGCTGATGCAATGAGACCCGAAAGTCCTGCAGTCTTTAAACCTACCTTCGTAGAAAAAATGGGGCTGCATAAACACTTATCATTTTTAAGTCGTATTGTACTCAGACAGTTAGAGCGCAGACCGTTGCGCGCGTTACTCTCTTCTCTGGGGATAGCATTGTCTCTGGCTATTCTTATCTTTAGCTTTTTTATGCAAGATGCCATGGATTACATGTTAGATGTGCAATATGACCTGATCCAGCGGGAAGATCTCAGCCTCACTTTTGTTGAACCCAAAAATTACCGAGCACTAGAAGAAATAAAAGCCATGCCCGGCGTACTGCGGGTAGAGCCAATCCGTCAGGTACCCGTGTATTTTAAGTCTAAGCATTTTAAAAAACGCAGCAGCATCACTGGTTTAGCAAAAAAGGCAAATCTGCGCCAATCGGTCAATCAGCAATTAAAACCCATCGTAATGCCAGAGCAGGGACTCATCATGAGTAAAACTCTGGCAGATATTCTGCACCTAAAAGTAGGTGATACAGTTGCTGCCAATGTGCTCGAAGGCAAGCGTCAATACCTGCGGATACCTGTTACCGCCATTACTCAAGAGTTTATTGGCATGGGTGCTTACATGGATATCAGGCAACTGAATCATATATTAGATTCAGGGGAAAAAATCACAGCGGCTGCAGTGGCAGTTGATCAAAATAGCAGTGCGGCCTTATATAAAAAACTTAAAGCTATACCGGCAGTTATTGGCTTAAACATTGTTTCAGTATTACGCCAAATTTTTGAAGATGTGATGGCCGAAAATATGATGAAAATGGTCAGCATCAATATCTTGTTCGCCAGTTTCATCAGTTTTGGGGTGATTTACAACACCGCCAGAATTGCCTTATCCGAGCGCGGCAGAGAGTTAGCAAACTTACGCGTGTTGGGCCTTACACGTAAAGAAGTCGCTTATATCCTGTTTGGAGAGCTCAGTATTATCACGC
>JBLHNW010000081.1:0-11196 GCA_047622205.1 Paraglaciecola sp. | reverse complement strand
CAAATCAGGTTCCGGTCACCGTATACATCATCGATACGATTTACCGAGGGCCAGAATTTGTTCTTGGCAACGCTGGCTACCGGATAGGCCGCTAGTTGTCGATCGTAGCTGCGGTTCCAGTCTGCATCGCAGATATCTTCCAGAGTATGCGGTGCGTTATGTAAGGGATTGTCGGTTTCGTGCCATTCACCCAATTCTACTTTAGCGATTTCCTGACGAATGCTGACCATCGCTTCGATAAATCTATCTAACTCAACTTTTGCTTCAGATTCTGTGGGTTCAATCATCAATGTGCCTGCCACTGGAAAGCTCATGGTTGGTGCGTGAAATCCATAATCGTTTAAGCGTTTGGCCACGTCCATTTCAGTGACACCGGATGCTTCTTTGAGTGGACGCAAATCGATAATACACTCATGTGCGACCCGCCCATTGCGGCCCCGATATAAAATCTCATAATGTCCATCTAGTTTTTTGGCGACGTAGTTGGCGTTTAATATGGCCACTTCGGTGGCTTTTTTCAGCCCTTCACTGCCCATCATTTTGATGTACATATAGCTGATTGGCAAAATTGAAGCACTGCCCCAGGGGGCTGCCGAAACAGCACCGTTGTTCGCGCCTGTGCCGTCAACTTCTATTACTGTATGATTGGGCAAAAAAGGCGCGAGATGGGCTTTTACGCCTATTGGGCCAACTCCTGGACCACCACCACCGTGAGGAATACAAAAGGTTTTGTGTAGATTCAGGTGTGACACATCAGAGCCAATTAAGCCAGGCGAAGTCACCCCAACCTGGGCATTCATATTGGCGCCGTCCATATATACCTGGCCGCCATGTTCATGCACGATGTCACAAATTTCTTTGATGGTTTCTTCGTAAACACCATGGGTGGAGGGATACGTGATCATGATACATGCAAGGTTGTCAGCGACTTCGGCTGCTTTTTTACGTAAATCATTTAGGTCAACGTTACCCTGAGCATCACAGTTCACCACCACCACTTTTAGACTCACCATCTGCGCCGAAGCTGGATTGGTGCCATGGGCCGAACTGGGGATTAAACACACATTTCGATGACCATCACCGCGGCTTTCATGATATTTTTGGATGGCAATCAAACCTGCATATTCTCCCTGTGCACCCGAATTAGGTTGCATAGAAATATCATCATAGCCGGTAATATCAATGAGCCATTCACTCAGTTCTGCAATCATGTGCATATAACCCTGGGCTTGCTCTAATGGGGCAAAGGGATGCAACTTGCCGAATTCCGGCCAGGTAACTGGGAGCATTTCAGCCGTAGCGTTAAGCTTCATGGTACATGAGCCCAGAGAGATCATTGAATGGTTCAGGGCTAAATCTTTATCTTCAAGAGATTTAATATAACGCAACATTTCAGTTTCAGACTGATAGCTGTTGAAAACCGGATGGCTAAGGATTTCAGTAGAACGCGCAAGATCACTTGGAATAGACTCAGATCCTTTGGCAACAATCTGTTGATCAATCCGGGTAATGTCCAAACCATGTCCATCCCCCAAAAACACATCAAACAAATTCTCGATGTCTTGACGTGTGGTTGTTTCGTCGAGGCTTATCGCAAGTTGGCCAGCAAGATTACTGCGCAGGTTCATACTCCCTGCATAAGCCTTATTGAGTATAACCTGCTTATTATCCCCTACCTTAACGGTGATGGTGTCAAACCAGGTGTCATTAACCAGTTCAAGCCCTTTTGCTGTGAGACCAGCAGCCAAAATGTCGGTTAATCGATGAATTCGAGAGGCAATAGTTCTCAAGCCTTCCGGACCGTGATACACCGCGTAAAAAGAGGCCATATTTGCCAGTAATACCTGAGCTGTACAGATATTCGAATTAGCTTTCTCGCGACGAATGTGTTGTTCACGAGTTTGCAGCGCCATACGTAAGGCCGGGCGACCACGTGTGTCTTTTGAGACGCCAATTATACGCCCAGGCAAGGAGCGTTTATAAGCATCACGAGTGGCAAAAAATGCCGCATGTGGGCCACCGTAACCCATTGGAACACCAAAGCGTTGGGCTGACCCCAGCACCACGTCAGCGCCCATTTCACCCGGTGATTTAAGCATAACCAAACTCATGATATCCGCAGAAACGGCGACGATACCTTTATTGGCTTGCACTGCCGCTATAACTTCACTTAACTCTGTCACCGCACCGGTGGTACCAGGATATTGCAGCAAAGCACCAAAAATATCGTTTTTTGAGGCGTCTGCTGCATCACCAACCAGCACTTCAAAACCAAACATATCTGCACGGGTTTGCACCACATCAAGAGTTTGTGGGTGTACGTCATTCGCCACAAAAAACACATTGGATTTACGGTTTTTAGAAACACGTTTAGCCAGGCCCATAGCTTCAGCTGCGGCGGTCGCTTCATCCAACAACGAAGCGGATGCCAATTCCATACCCGTTAAATCAATCGTCATCTGCTGAAAGTTTAGTAAAGCCTCTAAACGTCCCTGGGCAATTTCGGGTTGATATGGCGTATATGCCGTATACCAACCTGGATTTTCAAGTACGTTGCGCAATATCACATTGGGTGTATGTGTGTCGTGATAGCCCATACCTATAAACGAACGATTGACCTTATTCTTAGCCGCAACTGATTTTAGATAAGCCAGAGCCTCAACCTCAGTTTGGCTTTCGCCTACATTAAGAGAAGCAGGCAATCGAATGCCTTCAGGCACAGTTTGCAACATTAAATCGTCTAGGGATGTGGCGCCGACGAAATCTAGCATCTCTGCAATTTCAGATCCGCCTGGTCCAATATGACGACGTACAAAATCTTGTTTTTGTTCAAGTTGCGATAGGGAAAAATTGGCTTGTGGCATAAGGCGTTTGTGATTTCCTGAGTGTAAAGGTCAGAGTCATGTTAAATGAGGTCAAAGTAAATTTAATTTACTTCAGATTATCATTCAGATAAACGGGCCAAGTTGATTTTACTCTGATCCCATTTACCTTTATGTGTGAAATGTAGGGATTGGGATCAGAAATAAATGAGTTTTTCTGATCCTTTTAACCGTACTTATTCTTCGTCGATACTGTTTCCGTAAGCTTCGGCGTCCATTAATGCTTCAACTTCTTCAGGATCTTCGGCTTTAATACGGAACAACCAGCCATCTCCAAACGGATCTGAATTGACCAGCTCTGGGGTATCTTCCAAATCTTCATTAACGCCAACAATTTCTCCACTAATCGGTGCATAAACATCAGATGCGGCTTTAACTGATTCAGCCACGGCAATGTCATCACCGGCGCTCACTTCTGCTCCAATATCAGGTAGCTCAATAAACACCATATCGCCTAACAATTCCTGGGCATGTTCACTGATACCGATAGTAAAAGTACCGTCACCTTCCGGGCGAACCCATTCATGTGTCGAGGCGTAACGTAATTCTGATGGGATGTTGCTCATAAATTTTCCTAATTAATTAGCTAATAAATGGGGTCAGAGTAAATTTAATTTACTGCAAATTATTATTCAGGTAAACGGGGTGAGTTAATTTTACTCTGCCCCCACTTATCTAGAGGACGCTTTTACCGTTTCTTACAAAACTGGGTTTAACCACCTTTACTGTAACCCACTTTTTGCGCATTTCAACTTCCGCGGTTTCACCTACTGTGCTTGGTACTCTAGCCATGGCGATACTATGACCGAGTGTTGGCGAAAATGTGCCTGAGGTAATCACCCCTTCACCGCCTTCAACCTGCACCTTTTGCCCTGCTCTTAATACGCCTTTCTCGGTCATAACAAGACCAACAAGCTTTTCTGTGCCAGCAGATTTTTGTGCTTCGAGTGTCTTGCGACCGACAAAGTCTCGGTCTTCTGGCTGCCAAGTGATTGTCCAGCCCATGTTAGCGGCAAGTGGAGAAACTGTTTCATCCATATCCTGACCATATAGGTTCATACCTGCTTCAAGGCGCAAGGTATCACGAGCACCTAAACCACACGGCGAAACGCCAGCATCAATGAGCATTTGCCAGAATTCACTGGCTTGCTCGCTGGGAACCATGATTTCATAACCTGCTTCGCCAGTATAGCCCGTGGTGGCAATGAATAAATCTTCAGCTTGCACACCATAAAATGCTTTCATGCCAGCGACGGCTTCTTTTTGTGCCGCAGAAAATAACCCAGCCGCTTTGGCTTTTGCATTTGGCCCCTGAACTGCAATCATCGCAAATTCTGAGCGTTCGGTGATTTTCACGTCAAAGCCAGTGGCTTTGCTATTTAACCAATTCATATCTTTTTCACGCGTAGCTGAGTTAACCACTAAACGATAATTTGTGGCGTCAAAGTGGTAAACGATCAGATCGTCAACCACACCAGCCTCATCATTAAGCATTCCGCTATATAAGGCTTTGCCTTTCTCTTGTAGTTTAGCCACATCGTTGGCTAATAAATAACGTAAGTAGTGCTGTGCTTGACGACCCGTAATATCAACTATCGTCATGTGCGACACATCAAACATCCCAGCATCTTGCCTAACTGCATGATGTTCTTCAATTTGTGAACCATAGTTAATTGGCATTTCCCAACCATGAAAATCGACCAATTTGGCCCCGGCTTGTAAATGTTTGTCGTGCAGGACAGTTCTATTTGTCATTAAGATTTTTCTACTTTGCTAACGATGCCAGAAAGTATAGGTACAGTTTGGACGCACAACAAATTGAAAATACTAATACATACATTTAAAATACTTATCTATATAATGATTTTCATTAGTTTATCTCATCAATAATTGGGCTATGAAACAACTATCTCTGGACAATCTACGTACCTTTGTTGCTGTTATCGACCGCGGAGGCTATGCCAAAGCCGGAGATCTTCTGGGACGTTCACAACCCGCGATAAGTTTGCAAATAAAACGTTTAGAGCAACAACTTGGAAAACGCCTGTTTAAAAAAGTTGGCCAAAAACATCAGGCTAATAATGATGGCGTACTGCTTTACCAGCATGCACAAAAAATGCTGGCGTTTAATGACGATATTTTTCGCCAATTTCAGCCAACTGGCTTGCGGGGGCGTTTACGTCTGGGTATCCCAAGTGAATTTGCTACTACCCTACTACCAAACATTATTGGCGAGTTCAGTAAGTCCTACCCTGAGGTGGCTTTGGAAGTGACCTCTGCTCTTAGTCGGTCGTTGCTAAGTGAGGACGGCAGGCGAGAGTTCGATTTGGTTATGGCTTTGGTTGATCCAGAGCAACAGGTAGACGGTGAACTGCTGCTAGATGACCAATTAGTATGGGTAGGTAACAAAAATCAAAATCTAAACAGCAAAGAACTATCTTTGGTACTGGCACCAGATGGTTGTGTATACAGAAGTAGGGTAATTACCAGACTTAAGCAACAAACCACACAATGGCGTATTAGCTACACTAACGCCGATTTGACCGGAATTACTGCTGCAATCAAACAGGGTATGGGGATCAGTGCGTTAGCAAAAAGTAGTGTTCCAGCACAATTGGCTATCATTAAACACAAAAGCTTACCGGAATTAGGAAGGATAAAGATTTACTTATTTAACCAGGCGACAAGACATCCACAAGCCAGTCAAAAATTATCGGAATTTATCAAATCGAAATTAGGTATACCCACTAAGCCTGCAAACACTGACCTGACCTAAATGGTTTTAAATTCCCGCTGGAACGCGCTATTTGTGGGGTATGAGTATAGATATTGGGGGGGTCGAATACGTACGGCAGCTATATAGCACCAAAAAAATTTGTTGTTAAAACTTAAAAACCACAAAAAACTAAATAATACAGACCTCCAGTCAATTTAGTTTTTATAGACCCTGACGCAGAATATACATCGCCAACATAGTAAATAACACCACAATAGAAAAAACTTCACGACTGTACTTCCCAGGGTAATAAGATTTACGTCGATCTTTCAATGCATGAAAACCAGTTGGCATTCTTGACCGTCGATCTTTATTGAAATTAGAGCTTTTCATTTATAACCTCTCGAATAGAACAATAAGATCACAAATACAGCTAAATTTTGTAATACCAGAAATTAGGATAATATAGTAACCGATTAGTTCAATAACTTATCGGTTTATTTAACAACAAATTAACCTTTATCGCGAATATACGTGGTTTTAGTCATCAGATTTCAAACGCACATAGGTTTTATATTTTTTCTTTAGTAATCGGTCGATATATCTGGTTAATTTTATTTTATGACTGATTGCGTTATCCAAAGCGTCAACTAGCTCATTGAGCATGGTTTTATAATATTCAACATCTTTTATTTGACCGCTCTCAGTAGTTGAATCCAACACCGCAGTCTGCGCTTCCTCAACAACAGGGACACCCTGGGGTTGAAACATTTCATCGGCGACTTCCTTAACTACATTTTCAACCGCTTCTTCGTTTAAGGTTTCTAGTTCTTCCAGAAATCCGTACAGCAAAATACGATCCATTAATGTATTAATTTTTCGTGGAACACCGTGAGTAAATTGAAAAATGCGATCATAGGCTCCCTCTGAAAACAATTCATTGCCGGACCACCCGGCTTGCTGCATTCGATATACAATGTAGGCTTGGGTTTCAGTGTCCGTCAATGGAGCCAAATGACACGAGGCCACGATCCTTTGCCTAAACTGTTCCATGTTAGGTGCACGTAAAATGGGTTGTAACTCTTCCTGGCCTAACAAAAAGCTTTGCAATAGCGGTTTGCCTGCGGCCTGAAAGTTAGACAACATTCGCAATTCCTCAATTGTCTCTAAAGGCAGATTTTGCGCTTCATCCACCAGTAATAGCGCCCGTTTGCCATTTTTATGCAGAGTCATTAGAAATGTTTCTAAGTCGTTTAGTATGTCTGACTTAGTTGAGCCTTTTACTATTACTCCGAACTTGGTCGCAACCATTTTAACTAATTCATCGGGTGATAGCTTAGGGGTAACAATTTGAGCTGCGACGATATCGTCTTGCATTTCATCAAGTAAGCTATTAGCTATCGTCGTTTTCCCCGTACCTATGTCACCAGTGATAACAATAAAACCCTCAGCTTGAGAAAGACCATATTGTAAATAGGACATAGCTCGCTTGTGCCATTTACTGGCGAAAAAATAGCTCGGGTCAGGCGTGAGCTGAAATGGCTTGGACGTTAGTCCGTAGTAATTTTCATACATATTAATGAATCACTTGATCTATGGATTGCACACAACAAATTGATCTAAGCTTAATCTATCTGGGATTGCAGCAACAAGTGATTAATCAGTAAACATGCTTATTTTTATCGCCACAACTGCTTTTTTATCTGAAATGTTAATAATCATTTTATTTCACGGTGTAAGAATATGATGCAGGAAGCCGGATTTTTACTTACATAAAGAGCCAAAACACAAATGGGGCACCAAACCACATATGGCTAATGGTCGCTATCCGTTAGTGTGGATGAAAAAGTGAAAATTGTCTTGATGATTGAAAAAATCACACTACGTAATCATAAATTAAAAAGAAATGACAGGCACAGCCTGCCGTCACAAATACATGCCAAATTGAATGGGTGTATTTGACCTTTTTAGCCACATAAAACAACACGCCTATTGAGTAAAACAAGCCCCCACCCACTAATAACCGGATACCTTCGGCAGGTAATGCCTGATACAGAGGGTAAATGAATAAAATGGCAAGCCATCCCATTGCCAAATAGGTAATGACAGATAATTTGGGAAAACGTCCTCGAGCAAAACACTTAAATAACACCCCAACAAGTGCAATTCCCCATATAAGCCCAATGGTCACTCCTCCTAACCATCCCCCCACCGTAAGCAGCATAAGCGGTGTATACGTGCCTGCAATCAATAAATATATTGCACTGTGGTCGATTACCTTAAGCAGTAACTTCAAGTCTTGGTCGCGAACAGAGTGATACAGGGTCGAAGATAAAAACATCATCATCATGGAGACGGCATATACAATCGAAATCACTTGCGCGTATATCCCCTCTGCCCGGAATAACAGCATGATCAAGCCAATAATTGCTGCAATGAAACCAAAGCCATGACTCGCTGCATTGAGCCATTCTTCGCCAGAGGAATAAGATTTAGTGAGGGAGGTAGACTGATTCATGCTTTTTTTCGAAAAATTTTGGCTGCGTTGATTATATAATTTCAGCGTACACTTGTACACTGAAAGTTGAAATTAGCAAAACTCCCACTATTTAAAAAGAATTGATCACTAAAAAACGCTAGACTATTTTTCAGAGCGCAATCCAGGGCTCGAAGTTTGGAAATAATGATCCCGTGATGAACAACTGGTATTTGTACATAATCGAAAACAAATTCGAACACTTTTATACGGGTATCAGCAAAGACTTAAAAAGGCGTTTTGCCGAGCATCAGACAGGTAGCAATAAATGTGCAAAAGCATTGAGAGGTAAGCAACCACTGAAAATGGTATTTTGTTGCCAACTTGACAATCATTCCAGCGCACTAAAAATGGAAATATGGGTGAAAAAGTTATCTAGAAATGATAAAAAGCTGCTTATCAACAATCAGTTAGTTTACGACTTATCCCATCAAATCCTTTTGCCTGAGTCCTATGTAAATGAATAAATTTCTGTTACCAAGGTGCAATAGCATGAAGTACTTATTCTCCCCCCTACTCCTGCAGAGCAATGTTATATGCCTATAGTTACCGCTTTGTCCGGCCCATTGAATGATCTTGCAAATAAGCGCTGGCAACAATTAACTGAACTTCCAGAATTTGATCCCCAATGGCAACAACATCAACAAATTATTAAAGAGGTATTTGCTCTAAGTGATTTCGTAGCCAGTCATTGCCTAAAGACTCCACAATTATTAACCGAGTTAATCAACCAACAATTACTTTTCTCTGAGCAACTGAATTTTCAGCATTTACTTGAACAGCATATCGCCATGGCACAAGACGAAAACAACTTGAATAAGTTGCTGCGTCAGTTTCGCACCTGCCATATGCTGCGCATTGCGTGGCGTGATTTACTCAATATGCAATCTATTGAATCCTCACTACAACAAGTATCTGAATTAGCCAATCAACTCATCTTGCAGGCCTACCAATGGCACTATAACAGCCTCAGCGAGAGGTATGGCGCTCCCATGGGCGAACATGGCCAACAAAACATGCTCATTATAGGCATGGGAAAATTGGGTGGCGGCGAATTGAATTTCTCCTCTGATATTGACCTTATCTTTACTTACCCTAGTCAAGGTGAAACCCAGGGTGGGAAAAAAACCATTGAACACCAACAGTTTTTTACCAAGCTAGCGCAAAAACTGATTTCTGCTCTGCATCAAACAACGGTAGATGGGCAAGTATATAGGGTGGACATGCGCTTACGCCCGTTCGGTGAAAGCGGACCATTGGTGACACACTTTGCCGCGTTGGAAGATTATTATCAGGAACAAGGCAGGGAGTGGGAACGTTATGCCATGCTCAAAGGCCGAATACTAAATCAATCATCGCCTTACGTGAGCGAGCTGCAAGATATTATGCGCCCCTTTGTTTTTCGTCGATATCTTGATTACAGTTCACTCGATTCGCTACGTAAGATGAAAGCACTGATCCAACAGGAAGTGCGCCGTCGTGGTTTAAAAAATAATATTAAACTCGGTCGGGGCGGTATTCGTGAAGCAGAGTTTATTGTGCAAAGTTTGCAGCTTATTCGAGGAGGACGAGAACCGAGACTGCAATCTCAGAGTCTGCTACATACTTTGCAGGAGCTTAGCAAGCTAAAGGTTTTACCCCTGAAAGTGACAAAAGCTCTAAAACAGAGCTACTTGTGGCTGCGCAAAGTTGAACATTCTCTGCAGCAGTTTGATGATAGGCAAACCCAGGTGTTACCAGATAATGAACTTGACTGGCTGCGTCTCGTTCATGTGTTTAATTACCTTGATTTCGAACAATTTTCACAGCAACTGCAGAAACATTTAAATACAATCAGCGAGCACTTCACACAATTAATTGGTGAAGAGGCAAATGAGGATGAAAAATCCTCCGACAAAGATGAAAGCCGACAAAGCATTATTGATTTATGGCAACTTGATCTGCCCGAAGATGAAGCCTGCAAACTTCTAGATCATTGGCTAAGCGAACAACAAGCTCAGGCGTTTATCCTCCCCCTAAAGGATTTCCGCAACAACCTAAGTTCTAGTCGTTTAGGTCAACGAGGTTTGGATACCTTAAACAAACTGATGCCACCAGTATTGTTTAGTGTTTTACTCAGCACTTTTTCCAGGGATAGCGATGACCCGACAATACTACTCAAACGTATTTTACAGGTATTTCTATCAATACTCGGTCGAACGGCTTATCTGGAACTATTATATGAAAATCAGGGGGCAATGAAGCAACTAATTAAGCTCTGTGCTGCCAGTCCTTGGGTGGCAGAACAAATTGGCCGTTTCCCGATGTTGCTGGACGAATTGTTAAATCCGGCCGAACTATACAATCCGACACCGCTACAAGACTATGAAGCTGAATTGCGTGTAGCTTTACTGAGAGTTGATTCTGAAGATCTTGAACAGCAAATGGAAGCCTTGCGCCAATTTAAGCTGAGCCAACAACTGAAAATAGCCGCTGCCGATATAGCCCGCGCCATACCAGTGATGCAAGTTAGTGATCACTTAACTTTTCTGGCGGAAGCCATCATCAAGCAAGTAGTCAACATGGCCTGGCAACAAATCACTGAAAAACACGGTTTGCCCGCCAGTGAAAAAGGGACTTTAAAAACGGCACAAAATACCGGGTTTTCAGTAGTGGGTTATGGGAAATTGGGTGGTTTTGAGTTGGGTTATGGCTCTGACCTCGATCTAGTCTTTCTCCATGATTGCTTCGGGAACATACCTACCAATGGGTTTAAGCCAATTGAGTCGCAGAAATTTTATATCAAGCTAGCCCAGCGAATATTGCATTTATTTACCACCAAAACAGCGTCAGGCAAGTTGTACGAGGTAGACATGCGCCTGCGTCCATCGGGCAATGCAGGTCTGTTGGTATCGCATATTAAGGGGTTTACGGATTACCAGTTACAAGATGCCTGGACCTGGGAACATCAGGCATTAAGTCGTGCCCGCTTTATTTGCGGTAGCGGGGAGCTCAAAGACGCTTTTACCGCACTGCGTGAGAAAGTACTTGAACTCCCTCGTGACCGTGCAGAATTGACCAAA
>JBLHNW010000080.1:0-11252 GCA_047622205.1 Paraglaciecola sp. | reverse complement strand
GAGTTCAGCGGGAATTCAAATCGTCAAATACTAGGCATTTGTGTGACGGCATAGTATTCCTATGTCCCATACAAATAACGCCGTAGTTGGGGATTTGAAACCCGCCCGAAGGGAGCTTAGGTAGAAAGTCAGTGCGGCGTTACAACACTTGAAAAGGGGAAGCCATTCCCTACATGTTGTGCCTTGCTCTGACTTCCTGCCTAAACTCTGAACCGGCATTTTGAGGTCACTTGGGTGTAAACGTAAAACATATACTTACTTACCGTTGCGGGGGCAGCGTCAGCTTTTACTGACTTCCCGTTTAACTTTTTGTTGTTGCGCTAGCAAAGCGCCGTTTAGAACAAAATGCACCTCAAACACCTTGTATTATATTGAAAGGATATATAAAAAGATAGCGCAAAGAGCAACAGAAAATATGAAAAAATCTAAATTCTGTTGATTACATCTGAGCCCCTGAACTGGGGTTGGTCGAAGTTCTATATCGTTAGAGGGGGTTCTTGCAATGCAGAAAACTGTTCTTTAAGAGAGAGAATTTGTTGTTCCCAATATTTGCCTTCGGCGAACCAGGGAAAAGCTTGGGGAAATGCAGGATCTTGCCAACGTCTGCTCAACCAGGCCATATAGTGGACCATTCGCATTGCGCGCAAGGGCTCGATCAACAGGAGTTGTTTTTTGTCAAACTCGGCGAATTCTTCGTAGGCCTCAACCAAGGTACTCATCTGCAAACTTTGCTGCGTTCTGTCGCCTGATAACATCATCCATATGTCCTGCACTGCGGGGCCACTTCGGCAGTCATCAAGATCGACAAACGTAGGACCATCTCGCCACAATATATTTCCTGGGTGGCAGTCTCCGTGCAAACGAATATTGCGCTCACTGGTATATCGCTGTTTAGTAAGCTCAACTACTTGCTGCAAAATTGTAAAAAATGCTTTATGTAGATAATCTGGAATTAGCTGACTATGGGCTAATTCGGCAACAGGCACGGTTAAGTATTCTTCGATACTCAGGGTAGGGCGATAAACAAAATCACTACTCTGTGCTACGGCGTGAATGCGTCCAATGAAACGTCCCATCCATTCTAAATGGTCGAGGTTGTCGACTTCGAACTGCCTGCCTCCGACAGAGGGAAAAACAGCGAAATAATAACCTTGATAACTGTGCAAGCTTTTACCCGCGACTACTAAAGGTGCCACAACAGGTATTTCGTGTTCTGCTAGCTCGATGGAAAAACTATGCTCCTCTAGTATCTGTTGTTCACTCCAGCGCTGGGGACGGTAAAACTTTATCACGTAACGTTTTTTGTCTTCGGCAATAAACTGATAAACCCTGTTTTCATAGCTGTTTAAGGCTAATAGACCAGACTCCACCATTATATCAATTGATTCTATAGCGTCCAAAATAAGATTCGGATTGAGTTCGGAAAAATCAAAAGTAGGCATAACGTAAAAAACCTTAAAAAAGTGAGCTATTTGAACCAAGTAATATGTTCTGACGCGCAAAGCTGTAGTTAGTAATTTTTAGCACGTCACAACGAAACATCGTATCGTATTTTCTTATCGATATAAAAACTTACTTGTTTCTTGCGTCAGAACATCCTCAGCATTTACTCCAATAGCTTGTACCTTAAACTCGAACTCAGTGACGGCTTGTTGTATCTGATAGGGGTCGATTGCAAGACTAACAGGCAGGTTAAAAACCTCTCCACCGGCAACCTCAACTTCAGACCGGCCGATGTATTGATGTCCTTCCAGGCCAATAACAGAGATCTGGAATCGTTGAGAATTCTGCGATTTGTTCAGTATTTTTAATGTGTATACGTTCTCAATAAGACCTTCGTTATTTTCACGATAAAGGGAGTTTCGGTCACGAATGATATCCACTTCGAGAGGGACCCTGGTAAACAATTCAAGGACTAATAAGACTGTCATTAAAGTCAAAACTAAGGCATAACCTACCAGTTTTGGTCGAATTATTTTGGTGATACCACCGCTCAGTTCTGTTTCTGAGGTAAAGCTGATTAAGCCTTTAGGATAATTCATTTTTTCCATTACACCATTGCAGGCATCAACACACGCTCCGCAATTTATACATTCGTACTGCAGACCGTTACGGATATCTATCCCGGTAGGGCAAACTTGTACACATAGATTGCAGTCGATGCAGTCCCCTAAGCCCTTTTGCAGATTTTCCTCCTGACTAGTCTTGCGAGCTCGCGGTCCTCGTTTCTCCCCCCGCGCTGTATTGTAGGCTACGGTGAACGTGTCTTTATCAAACATGGCGGATTGAAAGCGGGCATAAGGGCATATATGTGTGCACATGATTTCACGCATCCAGCCTGCGTTTCCGTAGGTGCAGATCGTAAAGAAAATTACCGACGATGCAGCGATGGAACTTGCTGAGAAAGTGAAAAAATCAGCGAACAAGTAGTTAATAGGCGTGAAGTAACCGACAAAGGTAAGAGCAGTTAACACGGAGACCGATATCCAGGCAAAATGTTTAAGGAATTTTCGCCAAAATTTATCGAAGTCCATTGGCCGCTCGTCCAATTTAATGCGTTTGTTGCGACTTCCCTCAAATTTTTCTTCAAACCAAATGAATATAAAAGTCCAGGTTGTTTGGGGACACATAAATCCACACCACACTCTTCCTGCAAAGGTAGTAATAAAAAATAATGCAAATGCTGCGACAATTAATATCCATGCCAATAACGTAAGATCTTGTGGCCACAGCGTTAAGCCAAATACGTTAAAACGTTGTGCACCAATATCAAACAGAATAGCTTGTCGTCCATGAAATTGGAGCCAGGGGAGGGCCGCAAATGTGCCAAGAAAAACCAGGCCAAAAAAACGCCGGAAATTTTCCAGTGCACCGGTAACTGCTCGCACATATATTCGACTTCTGGGAGTGTAGCGTCTGTCATGTTGACTAGTGTCGGGGCGATGAACTTTTACCGGAGATATATTCTTAACTGGAATTCGTTCACTCATTAGTGATCCCTGATTTTGAGCAATATGGTCTAGGAAAAATGCAAAATAAGTATATCAGTAAGTTTTGAGTAATGCCTTGGCTACACGCTTTAAACTTGATCTGTAAAGTAATTTGGAGGTAAAGAGTTAAATACGCAACTAAAGTTATGGATTTAGATAACCATAGAATGTTTTTTAATCATTCAGAATGGCGTAATATTTGTGATAACTCTATTAAAGATTATTTGTTATGTTTCGTTTATTAATAGTATCGTTAGAAATTATTGCATTGGTAGCAATTTTGCAGTCCCAGTTCATGCAATATTTGTTTTCTGACATTCAGGTGTCAATTGCCGACTGGATGACGGAGATTTCCCAGATGGCTGAGAAGCAAGAATTAAGTAATCTGCGAGAGGTGGTTGCTCCGCATTTAGTCAATCTTAATGATTACCAACAAGAATACTTATTAGAAATTACATCCAGTAAAAATAAAATTAATGTATTTTACCAAATGTATTGCTTACTAGGAGATAAGAATCCCTATATCTATGGTGCCAGTTTACATTATTTTTGTAGTGAGATAAGGCAATCGAAAGTTTTGGGTTAGTTACTAATGCAATAAACGGTTCGGATATCGAAGCACAAACTTTGCTCCGCCCAGAGACGATTTTTCAACCCAGCAACTACCTTCGTGCCACAGTTGGATTCGCTTAACAATGGCCAAGCCTAAACCTGCACCTCCGCGACTTCTGTCACGCGCTTCATCCGGGCGAAAGAAGGGTTCGAATATTTTTTCCCATAATGCTTCGTCTATGCCAATTCCATCATCTTCAATGGCGATATCGATGTGTTCGATATTTTGTGAGACTTGAATTCTTATCTGTTTTTTAGCGTAACGTCGTGCGTTAAGGAGTAAATTCTCCATGGCTCTTTCAATAAAATGTCCGTCCGCCAAAATACTCGCATTGACACCCATTAACTGAATGTCAACATCGCCCAAATGAATGGGAGTTAAACGCTTTAACACTTGCTGACATAGTTCTTTGACGGGAATCTCGGCCAGATTCATTTCCGGTATCTGCGCTTCCGTACCCGCATAATCGAGCATTTCCTGGACCAATCTTTCCAATTCACTAACATCGTTTTTCATTTCATCCCAGGGCGAGGATCCTGGCTCGGGTTTAACCGCTAAGGCGAACTTGAGTCTGGACAATGGTGTGCGAAATTCATGGGCAACCGCGCCAGTCAATTCACGTTGCGATTGCATTAAAGTTTTTACCTTTTGGCTCATGGCATTTAACGCATCGGCAATTGGTCCAATCAGGGATGATTTGCTGATTTTATTGGTTCCAAGCGTGCCATCAGGATGAACTGCACCAACACTCTGTTTTAAGGCAGTCAGGTCTCGCCACAATGGCCAAATCCACAGCGCAATTAATAAACCCAATAAGATAAAAAAGATGCCACTGTAGAGAAAGAAAGAAGGTGATTCATCAGCCTGGCTGGCAAGGGTAAGCTGCATAATTTGACTGTCATTCAGAGCAATGAATATCTGTTCCCCCAGTTCTGGATCATGCAGAATAACGGCCTGACGATTTGACAGTTTGTTTTTCGTAGCATCGGGCCAGGCAATATCGTCGACAAATAGTACCTCTAGATCCAATTGACTGGCATGGCCTAATTTAAGCAAATCTAGCTGTTGTTTCTGTGCTTCTTCGAGTACGGCGATCAGAGCCAGAGATTTCGCATTTTCAGGGTCTGTGGAAATATCAAAAAATTGCTCAAGACCGGCACTAAGACCGATTAGGGCAATAGTAATAAACAGATACAAGCTAATGAATAATCGTGCCACTGAATGTTAACTATCCCAGGCATCGGCGACAAAGAAAAAGCCCTTACCCCAGATGGTTTTTATTCGATAAGGATGTTGTGGATTGTCATTTAATTTCTTACGTAGCCTTGAAATACGCACATCGGCAGAGCGATCGAGTCCGTCATATTCTCTACCAATCAGTTCTGTGTATAAGGTGCTGCGTTCAACCAAAGTGGATGGATTTTCGGCTAACTTCCACAACATATCAAATTCATGGCTGGTGAGTTGCACATCCTTACCATGCAATATTGCTGATCGGGTTGAGCGATCGATCAAAAGCTGACCAAACTGTAGTTTTTGAGCCGGTGTTTTGCTTGCTGGCAACCTCTCGCTACGCCGCAACAAAGCCTGGATCCGTGCTAATAAAACGCGTGGTTCAACAGGTTTTATAACGTAGTCGTCAGCACCAATTTCAAGTCCTAATACCTGGTCAATATCATCATCTTTAGCTGTCATAAACAGTAGCGGCCCTGAATAATGAGGGCGGATATTTCGACACAAGGTAAAGCCATTGTCTCCGGGTAACATGACATCTAACAAAATGATATCCGGGGTCTGTGATTGGACAGTTGATAATAATCCCACGCCGCTGGCCAGGCGTTCGACACTAAATCCCTGCTCTCGTAAAAATTCGCAGACTAACTGACTCAACCTGTCATCATCTTCAACCAATAAGATATGTTTCATTAGAATAGGCTCCAGGGACTTCTAATTCGCTGCCGATGTCTTTGTTTGGCCATCGATTTTACGGTTAATGTGTGGCTGAGGATTACATTACTGCTAGAGTCTTTTAGCGCCAGAGTGCTTTGAGCCGTCAGCGTAACCTCCATTTCACGGATTACAGCGCTATTGGCAAAACAACGCAATTTTTTCTCCTGTATATACAGGCAATACTCGTCGTCAGACAAGTTTTCGGTATCAATACGCACGGTGAAAGTACATTCGTTTCCCGATACCTGTGTAACACACACGGACGGTTTTATGCGCCAACTGGGGAACGCTGCGTTGACGTCTTCGCATCTGAGCATAAAAATTAAAAACAGAAGCCCCAAAAACTTCAAATCAAACTCCTGTTAAAAACGATAAGCGAGGCCACTAAATACACTTTGTATATCCTTTTCTCGAACTAGGGGGCTATCTGTCATACCAGTATGTAATTTCTGATAGCTGGCATTCAGTAGCCACAACCAACTGCTGTTTAGGGGGCGCTGCAGATGCAATGATAACTTGGGTTGCCAGCCAGCTTCGCCATTATAAAAAAACTGTGCAGAAACATTATCACGGGCGCTAATACCGTAATAGTAATCTACTAATTTTTCGCTTTTCCATATTGCAGTTGTTTTTAATGCCATACGCCACTCTTGCCACTGCCAATTGTGTTGATAACTCAAGTGTAGCTTCTCACCTTTATGTACGTCGCTTATATCTTTTTCCATGGATAATTGCCATTCGCCAGTTTTTTGCTTGTAGTGCCAGCGAAAGCCAGCATTTAGTGCCCACTTTCTTGAGGCGACATCATCTACTGAAATTTGTGTGGGAGGCTGTGGCGCTGGCCCAGCGTCTGGTGTTGCAAGGGCTGTTCCGTTGAATGGCAAAAATATATTGGAAGGGCTCCAAAAAGTGAAAAATGACCGTTCTTCATCTAAATGAATGAATGTTTCAAAGGCTTGAGTTTCACTATCAATCCATTGATAGCCTAATTCACCGTTGTCAAAATATGCTGCGTCCCCATACCAAGCGATATCAGGTAGTAGCAACAATGGTACGTCATCACCGTCTACCAAAGGATTGCTGCGCACACCCAAACCTACCGCAATACCTAATTGCCAACTATTGGGTAGGAGGCAATCTTGCGGGGGTTCGCAAGAATAGGCTGCGTAACTATGAAATAGGAATATAGAGGCAAACACATACCTCAAACTTAACTTCAAATATTCTTCCTCTAGAGACAAAATGCAAATTATAGGTATAGCCTACCAGACTTTTTATCACGTGCCTCCTAAGGTTACAAATATTCACAAATAGACGTAAATTGGATCGATAAATAGCAGTAATAGTGATTACACTTTTAGGCAACTAGATGGTAATAAATGGTGACAATATGCGACAAAGTAAGATTGCCGGATTTTCTTTAATCATACTCCTAACGGCAGCGCTCGGTGCTTGTTCCGGCAGTGATAGCTCTGATGTTCCAGATACAATAGAGAGACCGACGGAAGCGCCACAAATCAATCCAGCGCAAAGTTTTGCGGGACCATTGACAAAAGCGGGGCAATCTTCAGTTAGCCGCTTTATCAAAAATGGTATTTTTTCAGCTACCCAAAACAGTATCGCAAGTACTGGGGATCCTATTCCAGCCACTTCTCCTGTCGCAGATTCGAGTACGGGCTTTTCCACCACAAATACTCAAGAAGCGGGAATAGATGAAGCAGACCGAATCGAATACGACGGTGATTATCTTTATTTGGCGGCTTATCCCCAATGGATTGACGGTGACACCTATCAAGCACATGTGCGTGTTATGCAGCGAAATGAAG
Organism: Paraglaciecola sp.; assembly: GCA_047622205.1. Classification (GTDB taxonomy): domain Bacteria; phylum Pseudomonadota; class Gammaproteobacteria; order Enterobacterales; family Alteromonadaceae; genus Paraglaciecola. The sequence goes on along the minus strand of JBLHNW010000080.1, from coordinate 3,873 downwards.
ATTTTTCCTTAAGAGAGGTTAAGCGTATGGATTTGGCTAACCAAGAAGGCAACATAAGTGGTATTTATCACGCAGAGCAACGCTTGGCCGTAGTAAGTACTAACAGCCAAAATTATTCTATAGACAATTTATCAATCACTCCCTGGTTTGAAACAGAAAATCGAGTCGCGCTAGATATTTATGACACCGGCATTGCAGCCCAGAGTGAGGCGACTTTGCAGGCCGAATTTGATGGAAATTTATTGTCCAGCCGCAGAATAGACAATCAACTATATTTGGTAATCAGTTATGTACCAAGCGTTGATAATCTGATTCCAGGCGCCACGTCCGATGCTGAATTGTTAGCCAATTATCTGACTATTTTAGATACACCAGATACACAGATTATGCCAAAAATGTATATTAACGGAACCGAAGAGGCATTAAACAGTATCGAAGATTGTGCCATACCAGCCAGTGCCACTGAAAATGACGGTTACGCTCAACTGGTTTCTGTGATCAGAATTAATCTGCAACAGCCTGATGATATGAGTGCAAGTTGCCTGAGCATGGTTGCAGAAGTAATATATATGTCACCACAACACCTCTATCTAACTGCGACATTGGACAATCAAACTGCGCTACATAAAATTGCTCTAGACAATGATTTAAGCTATCAGGCATCGGGTACAGTAGAGGGAATTATAGGCTGGAGAAGTGCGGCAAATCTGAGACTAAGTGAAAAAGATGGTTATTTGCGAGTTGTTTCAAGCGATTACCAACAAGGTGACCCTGTGCATCGCCTGTCTATTGTTAACCAACAGGGTAGTGAATTGGAGACCGTAGCCGTGTTGCCTAATGATGCCAGTCCAGAACCTCTAGGTAAGCCGGGGGAAGATATATTTGCCGTGCGTTTTTTCGAAGACAGAGCTTATATTGTGACTTTTGAGCAAATTGATCCCCTCTATGTACTGGATTTAGCTAATCCTCTCGCCCCGCAACTTGTTGGGGCCTTGGAAATTCCAGGTTTTTCCAGTTACCTGCATCCTTTAGATAATCAATACTTACTGGGTGTCGGCCAGCAGGTTGGAAGTAATATTCCCCCAAGTGGTCCAATCCCTATCGAGCCGGTGACCCAACAAGGAATGAAGGTCAGTTTGTTTGATGTATCTGATCCTGCGAACCCTATAGAAGTTAATTATATTGTGAAAGAGAGCGCCTATACACCGGTAGAATATGACTATAGGGCCTTAGCGGTATTTAATGACTCAGGACGTTATCAATTCTCTATGCCTGTAGAACAGTGGGGGAGGCCTGTTTCAACAAGTATTTGGCAGCAATCTAATAGTCTAATTTTACTTGAAGTTGATACACAGGCAGCTCAGCCTGAGTTGCTTGAGCGTGCAACGATCAACGCCTATAATGAACCGGGCTATTATATTAATTCGGGAGACGATCGCAGCGTTATACATGGTGCGCATGTTTATTATATACATGGTAATCAGGTTTGGCATAGTTTATGGCAAAGCAATGCCGAGGTTACCGGGCCATACTAGGAATATCACTTTACTATAGTGTCTTGTCCCGACTTTTTTGTACCTAGATTCGTTTTGTGGAATAGACTGAAGTAGTATGGATATAATTCAGCTAACGTTCAGTAATCAACAGTAAGATGGTTAACGAACGATAATAAAATTATTGTTGTTACAATAGAGGTGAGCATATGAAAAAACTAATGTTAGTGATTGTGTCAGGTATGTTGATAGTGGGCTCCAGTCAATTGTCTGCTAAGGCTGAGGTAGAGATTACCTGGCAAAATCCGGAAAAGTTTCGTGATGTAAAGCCAGCAAACGATTCTCGTAAACGATTTAGAGAGAGAACCTTTAAAAAGTTAGACGAATATTTTGTTGAGTTGGCAGAGAGATTACCGGACGGACAAAAATTACTCATTACCGTAGATGATTTGGATCTTGCTGGTCAAGTTTGGCCGGCGTCATTTGTAGGTTTGGGTCATGGTTCTTCAGATGTGAGGTTAATTAAATCGATTGATATTCCACGTATGAGTTTCCAGTACAAGTTGGAGGATATGTCCGGGGAAGTTTTACAAGAAGCTGAAGTCAAATTAAAGGATATGTCATTTCAAGATAGGCACAATCCGTTTTTCAGAAGTGAAAATCTGCGCTATGAAAAAAATATGCTCCGTGATTGGTTTAATGACGAATTTCCAGAAGTGATAGTTAAAAACTAAGTCTTTGGCTAAAAGATGCCTACGATGATTTAAGTAAACTTTAAAAACCGCCGTGCAGCGGTTTTTTTACATCTGGCCTATGGGTATAAATTGGAAATGCAATGTTTCTTACTTGAACAAGTGGGCTGAATGCTGCAAAAAAAACGAAGGTTTTCGAATTAAAGGGACAAGAGCAGAGTAATCTAATCGTGCAGTTCACTATATCTTATAATGCGATTTCGGCCATTATTTTTTGCTGCGTACAGTGCCTTATCTGCATTTTTGATTAATTCATCCGGCGATAATATTCGCTCACTTGACGATGTGGCAATACCAACGCTAAATGTAATATATGGACTGGTTTTACTATGCCCATGAGGAATTTTCATCTCAGCTATTTTTACCATAACACGCTCTGCTATTTCCCGGGCCCCCCCTTCATCGGTATCGGGTAAAACGCAAATAAATTCTTCACCACCGTATCGAGCTACAAAGTCGCTGTTTCGTAGCATTGATTGGCTGATCGTTTTAGCGACAACTTGCAAGCATTTATCGCCTGCTACATGTCCGTGAGTGTCGTTATAGGGTTTGAAAAAATCAACATCTAATAATAGGATTGATACTGACCATTTCTGTCTCATCGATAGTTGTATCTCATGCAGCAATCGTTCATCTAATGCTCGCCGATTACCGATTCCTGTCAAGCCGTCTGACAGAGAAAGATGTTGCAAGGTTCTTTTCTGTTCTTCGATTGTGCGGGCAAACAAATTAAACGTATTTGCTATGTCTGATATTTCATCGTTGCCTTTCAGGTTTCTAATGCGTTCATTACCAACAAGTTTATCTTTCACCAACAAGTTCAGTGTCACTAAGCGCCTAATTACTTGTTTCTGAATGATGAAAATTGTTGCGCCTATAAAAATCACCGCAATAATAAATATGAGCCCAAAGAATTGTGTTTGTTGCTTAACTTGTTGTGTCGCCAATCGCGTGTCCGCGAGTACTCCTATATCAACTTCATTGGCTGCAGCTTCAACTGAACGGGCATAATCACCAATCAAGTTGCGCAGGAAAATCGCCCGTCCTATGGTTCTTCCAGCAAGTCTCAATTGGGAAATTTTAAGTGATAACAAGCCGTTATCATAATCTAACATGAGACTGAGTTGACCAATAAAATATCTGCTTCGTGGTAACGCATCACTTGATAATTCGCGTGTTTGATTCTGTAAGTTTTCCAGCTTTGGCGCTAATGTTTGGAATATTTGCCGCACTTCTTGCAGCTTATTTTTACTCAAGCCCTGTCCTGCGCTAGTGATCAACTGTGAAAAATTTAAGCGCCACAAACTTTCGTCCGTTGTTGCAGATGCATTCAGTCCGGAGCTTATTGGGGTCGCCAATACGTCATCATGTAATTGGTACAAATCCTCTTGCATTAGGCGCAATTCTTGCTGAACCAAAAGTTTATGTTTTATTAGAATTGAAAACTCATCAAGTTCAATTTCAATCAAGTCCAGTTGTATCGTCAAAAATTCGTCTTCTTCTAATTGAGAAGTTAATTTTTTGATTTCATCGATTTTATGGGAAATTTCCAGCTTAGCGATACGCTGAGACGCATTCGATGTTGCTTTAGAAAGCATTTCTGCAGACGCAGTCAAACCGTTTGCTTG
>JBLHNW010000079.1:0-11304 GCA_047622205.1 Paraglaciecola sp. | reverse complement strand
ACATTTGTATGCTGAAGTGGCAGATTTAATCGACAAAGGCAATGTGATTGGCTGGTTTCAGGGACGCATGGAATTTGGCCCTAGAGCCTTGGGGAATCGTTCGATTATAGGGGATCCCCGTAATCAACAAATGCAGTCAGTGATGAATCTAAAGATAAAACAACGGGAGTCATTTCGGCCTTTTGCTCCGGCAGTGTTGGCAGAGGATGTTGCAAAGTACTTTACAATCACTTGCCCCAGTCCTTACATGCTATTGGTCGCAGACGTTCGGGAAGATTTAAGGCTAAGCCACTCAGAAGAAACATTGTTTGGCATTGATAAACTCAATCAATCTCGCTCATCTTTGCCAGCGATAACACATGTAGACTATACAGCCCGAGTGCAGACCGTGCATAAAGAAACTAATCCGCAATTTTACAAATTACTAGAAGCCTTTAAGGCCAAAACTGGCGAAAGTGTGCTTATCAATACCTCGTTTAATGTGCGTGGTGAGCCGCCAGTATGTTCGCCTCAAGACGCGGTAAGATGTTTCCTCGCCACAGATATGGATTATTTAGTTATGAATAACATCATGTTAAAAAAGACTGAGCAAAGGGCGGAACATATCAGCCAGGCTCAAACCGTTACTTTTGAGATGGATTAAGTGATGCTGAACTTAGCCGATAAATCAGATCTAAGAGCTCTAAAGGAATTTGCTCGCACCATGATATGGGCGTTTCCGGTGATATTTATGGGAATATTGCCTTGGCTTTTTGAACAACCAATTCATTGGTGGCCAGGAGTGATAAGCGCTGTGCTGACACTGCTATATTTTGCCTATCCCGCCGGATTGTATTATCCATATAGACTGTGGATGGCGATTGCGTCTGTGTTAGCTTGGATCAATACTCGATTGATATTGGGGATCGCTTTTTTTCTGTTGATTATGCCGATAGGCTTGTGGATGCGCTTCCTAGGCAAACTTCAGTATAAAACAAAAATTAGTAATTCCGCTGGCGATGACAATGACAATAATAGTTATTGGATAAAACGTACGGATAAGCTGGATAAAAACAATTTGGAGAACCCTTTCTAATGTGGGAATTTATTCAAGATTTATGGGCGTTTCTTAAAGTCAGAAAAAAGATTTGGTTGTTGCCTATTGTTGTTGTGCTGGCCTTGCTTGGCGCATTGGTTGTGGCAACTCAACAGTCATCCCTGGCGACGTTTATCTACACTTTGTTTTAGCTTGAACGCCACTTTTAACTAACATATACCCAAGTGATTTGGGTATATGTTAGTTAATTCGGCTTGTTAATCATCAAACGAAATGTTTCATGATTGAATCGTAATTCATCGCAAAATAGAGCAGGGTGGCTAAATTGGCGAACAGGATCAAAGGCACAAGCCACAAGACTAAAATCAGCAAGGAACCTTCGTTCAGGTAAATTACTGATGCTGATAGGGCAACTCCTAAATACAAGTCAATGCCGATTTGTTTAGTCCAATAATATTTAGCGGTGATACTCATGGTTTTAAAGAAATTTTCTTTAATATGACAATATAATGAATAGAGTAAAAATATTAGCAACGTTGCCCATAGTAAATACTTTCCATAAGGATAAGGGCCACTGCTAACGAACAAGTCTTCCTGACCCTTGAATACGATAGCTAAGAGCACAAAAATCCCATAAAGAATCCATAGAAAGTGTTTTCTTAACATAAGTTCTCCTCGTATCTCTGCTGGCTTTACTGTCTATTAACTAAATATTTCTGTATTTAACTTTGAAACTAAACTAGTCCTCTTTAGGCGCATCTTCTTCGGCCTTTTTAACCCGAATTTTGTTGGCCCCTAATTCGTAGCCATTGAGGTTCTTAAAAGCGGCTTTACCTTCACCTTGTTTGGGCATGACAACAAAGCCAAAACCCTTGGACGCTTTTGTGGCGCGATCCATTACCAGAGTGCAAGATTGCACGGTCCCGTATTGCTGAAAAAGGGTTTTTAATTCTTTTTCGCTGGTACTTCTATCTAGATTGCGTACAAGGAGTTTCATTGTGGTGCCTAAATTAATCAAATATGCCTCTATGGTAGCAGGAATTAGCCTTTTACACTCTGAATAAAGAGTCTCTATGGATTTCGAAGTAATTCTGTGAATACGTATGTAATGGCCTGTCAAGGATCCAGTAGTGGGGGTATCATTTGTCATTATTTTGTTAATTGACAATATGCCTGACAGCCGTTACCAACTAAATCACAATTCAGTTTATGTTGTATTTTTTTGAAAGAGCGGGGGGAGAGATATTGTTTAATTCAGCCTGATGGATCACACTCTTAATGTATTTTACTAAACAGTTACATGCAAAATTTCTGGTTATCGCTACAATTTCCTTGGGTGTTACAATTGGTTGTTCCCCCGCGTCTGAGAATGCCCCAAAAACAGACATCGCCCCTTTACCTAGTAAGGATGCCGTTCTAGTGGAAAAACTTGGCAAACCCGTTGTCTATCAGGTTTTTACTCGCTTGTTCGGCAATAAAAACCTGACTAATAAAGCCTGGGGTAGCATCGATGAGAACGGTGTAGGTAAATTTAGCGATTTTACCGATACTGCCCTTCAGGGGATCAAAGAGCTGGGTACCACACATGTTTGGTATACTGGCGTACCCCATCATGATTTGATCAACAATTACAGCGCCTATGGTATCAGTCAAGATGATCCGGACGTGGTAAAAGGTCGTGCCGGGTCCCCTTATGCGGTAAAAGACTACTACAGTGTTAATCCAGATTTGGCCGATGATCCAGCCAAACGAGTGGAAGAATTTGAGGCTCTGATTGAGCGTACCCATAAAAATGGGATGCAGGTGATTATTGATATTGTGCCTAATCACGTTGCACGAAATTATCAATCTTTAGCCAAACCTGCTGGTGTGGCAGATTTTGGTGAAAACGATAATACCGATGTTGAATATGCCCGTGACAATAATTTTTATTACGTTGTGGGAGAAGATTTTAAGGTGCCTCAATCCCTTGATGGATATCAGCCTTTAGGGGGTGAAAAACATCCGCTTTCAGACGGCGAATTTACTGAGAAACCTGCTAAGTGGACAGGTAATGGTTCACGCCTGGCTCAGCCACATTTCCATGACTGGTATGAAACCGTTAAAGTTAATTACGGGGTGAAACCTGATGGCAGTTATGATTTTGAGCGTTTGCCTGAAGAATACAGACATATGGATGCCAGCCAGCACCACGCTTTTTGGGCTAATAAAAAGGTACCTGATTCCTGGAATAAATTTCGTGATATTGCCCATTACTGGCTAGCTAAAGGGGTGGATGGATTTCGTTATGACATGGCAGAAATGGTGCCAGTGGAATTCTGGAGTTATATGAATTCTTCGATAAAGATGAAAAATCCAAAGGCATTTTTATTGGCTGAAGTTTATAACCCGAAGATGTACCGGGATTATATTCAACTTGGCAAAATGGATTATCTATATGACAAAGTAGAATTTTACGACACCCTTAAAGCAATTATGCAAGGTAAGGGCAACACTGACGATCTAGCCAGGATCCAGCTTAATTTGCAGGATATTGAGCAGCATATGCTGCACTTTTTAGAAAATCATGATGAACAACGAATTGCCAGTCCTGATTTTGCCGGAAGTGCCCTGCCAGGCAAACCTGCGATAGTGGCGTCAGCTTTGATCAGTCGTTCGCCAACCTTGCTATATTTTGCCCAGGAAGTCGGCGAAGACGGCAGTGAAGCAATGGGATTCGGCACGCCGAGCCGTACCACCATTTTTGACTATGCCGGGGTGCCTGCACATCAGCGTTGGATGAACGAGGGCAAATTTGATGGAGGCAAATTAAGCGCAGATGAAAAAGCCCTGAGAGATTATTATGTTAAGGTGATGAATATTTCTGCCTATCATCCGGCAATGCAAGGCAACTACGCGAGTATTAGTAGTTCGGATATTCAGTCAAACCTCGATGTCACAAAAAACCTGTTGGCTTTTACGCGCTGGAAAAATGAATCTCGATTGTTGGTAGTCAGTAATTTCAATAACACCCAATCGGCAGAACTTAAATTAAATTTATCAGCGGCTACATTAGGAGAAATGGGATTGCGAGACGATACATATAGTGGAGTGGACTTAATGACTACAGAAAGTTACATACTTTCAGTTGAGCAGGGGGAGGTTAGTCTGACTTTGGCTCTGGCACCCTTACAATCAGTGGTCATCCATCTATGAACTTTGATTCATATACCCGTCACCTAAAAATACTGTCTAGTACATTGCTGCTGATGTTTATAAGCGCGTGTTCAGAGCCCGTCAAAGTGTCTAGCGCAGCCGACAATGTAACTGTCCTGCCGGTATCATTTTACCTCGACCTCCTAGATCGAGAACGCAGCGTAAGGCTCTACCTGCCAGCTAATTATGCGTCATCGGATAAGGCATATCCGGTTGTATACATGCATGACGGGCAAAACCTGTTTGATGATGCCAGTTCTTTCTTATCCGAGTGGGGGGTTGATGAAAGCCTAAATATACTTGCCACTGAAAAGGGCCTAGAGCTTATTGTTGTAGGTATCGATAACGGCGGCGAAAAACGTATGAACGAGTTAAGTCCGTGGCCAAATAAACGTTTTGGGGCCGCCGAAGGGAACGAATATATGGAGTTTATCACCGAGGTGGTAAAACCCTATATTGATACCAACTATCGTACCAAACCAGAGCGGCAACACACCGCGATTATGGGCAGTTCCATGGGCGGTTTAATTTCTCACTTCGCCATACATGAATATCCTCAGTTATTCAGTAAGGCGGGTATTTTTTCTCCTTCTTACTGGTATTCCCAGGAAGTATTTGAGCATACCCGAACCGCTCGAGCCGCCGCAGATGCAAGATTGTATATCATGTTTGGCAGTGAAGAAGGTGATGGCATGATTGGCGATACCCTAAAAATGCAGCGTCAATTGGAATTTCAGGGGCATCCGCGTCAAAACATGCTGTTTAAACGTGTCGAAGGTGGTGAACACAACGAGATTTTTTGGCGTGAGCAATTCCCGGCGGCGATTGAATGGCTTTTTCAGTAAAATGTTTTTCCTGATACAAGCAAATAAAAACACAATTTTTAATTTAACTGACTCATCAACATAAGTTTATATGAAAAAGATTATTCCTAAATACACCTGTTTGTTGACCGTTTTTGTCTTTGCTTTTGTCTCATCTATTCAATTATCTGTTGCTGCTGAGTATCAAAGTCACAAATTGGACGGGAATAGCATGGTGATCCAAACCGATGAAGGCTTGGTCACGCTTACTGCGTATCATCAAAATGCCTTTGAAGTATTTTATCAACCCAATAACACCAAACAATTACCCTCTTTTGCCATCGGTTCTGTTCCCGTAAAAACGAAATTAAAGGTGCAGGATAAAAAACAATCCCTGGTATTCAGTACTCCTGATCTGCGAGCCGTCATCCACAAGTTCCCCTTTAGAGTGAGCTACTACAAAGACAATAAGTTGCTATTAGAGGAAGAAGTAGGGCTTTTTAATCAAGACACTGTGCGGGGTTTTCGATTTAAGTTGCAAGCAGACGAAAAACTGATAGGCGGCGGAGAACGTGTGTTAGGCATGGACAGACGCGGTCACCGTTTCCCCCTGTACAACAAAGCGCATTATGGTTACACCACTGACTCCAATCAAATGTATTTTGGCTTATCTGCGGTAATGTCGAGCGAGAAATATGCTCTGATTTTTGATAATTCAGCCAGTGGATATATGGATTTAGGCCATAGCGAAGCGAATATCATGCAATTTGAAGCTGTAGGAGGGCGCACCGCTTATATTGTGGTAGCAGGTGATAGTTATCCTCAGTTGATTGAAAACTACGTTGACGTAACCGGCAAGCAACCCTTACCGCCCCGGTGGGCTTTAGGCAATTTCGCCTCACGTTTTGGTTACAGAACAGAACAAGAAGCCCGTGATACGGTGCAAAAATTTATTGATGAAGACTTTCCCGTTGATGCCATTGTGCTTGACCTTTATTGGTTCGGAAATGACATTAAAGGGTTTATGGGTAACCTCGATTGGGATCGGCAAGCATTTCCTACTCCGCTCAAAATGATTGCGGACTTAAAAGCCCAGGGAGTCAAAACCGTGTTAATCACCGAACCTTTTATTTTGTCGACTTCGACTAAGTGGCAAGACGCGGTTGAGCAAGATGCATTGGCCAAGAATCTTGGAGGGGGCCCTCGTCGTTTCGATTTTTACTTTGGTAACACCGGGCTAGTGGATGTCTTTGATGACAAAGCAAGCCGCTGGTTTGACAATATTTATACCGAGCTGTCTAAACAAGGTGTTGCAGGTTGGTGGGGCGATTTAGGTGAGCCTGAAGTACATCCCGCTGACACTATTCATAACTTGAATGGTATGGCGGTCACCGGGGATGAAATTCATAATGTCTATGGACACAAATGGGCCCAACGGGTGTTTGAAAACCAACAACGGATCGCCCCTCAGCAGCGACCTTTTATAATGATGCGTTCTGGTTTTGTGGGTTCGCAGCGTTACGGAATGATCCCTTGGACAGGTGATGTCAGCCGCTCTTGGGACGGTTTAAAGCCTCAAGTAGAATTGTCACTGCAAATGGGCTTACTCGGTTTGGGTTATATCCATTCTGATTTAGGTGGCTTCGCTGGTGGCGAGGAGTTTGATCAGGAGATGTATATTCGCTGGCTACAATATGGCGTGTTCCAACCGGTATTTCGCCCTCATGGTCAGGATAATATTGCGCCAGAACCAGTATTTCATGACAAACAGACAAAAGACATTCTGCGCAAATACATAAAACTGCGTTATGCCATGTTGCCGTACAATTACACTTTGGCATTCGAAAATAGCTTAAGGGGAATGCCGCTAATGCGTCCGGTGTTTTTTGAAGAGCAAAATAATTCTGCGTTAATAGAAATAAAAGATACCTATTTCTGGGGCGATGCCTTTTTGGTTAAGCCGATTACTGCAGCAGGACTGAGCGAAGTAGCGCTTACATTACCTAAAGGTACATGGTTTGATTTTTGGGACGAAACCCGGTATCAAGGTGAACAAACGATTAATCTTGAACCCAATCTTGAAAAACTGCCCGTACTCGTGCGAGCAGGCTCATTTGTGCCGATGGTAGCACCGTTTCAATCCACGGATTACTACAGCACTGAACATCTCGAACTGCATTACTACGCGGACGCGTCAGTCAAACAAGCCACTGGCCTTATGTATGACGACGATGGTGCTAATCCGAACGCGATTAAAACCAAAGAATTTGAAACATTGAGTTTCAGTGCGGAACAAAAGCGTAATAAATTACAAATAAATTTGGCTAGGAAAGGCAATTATCAGGGCATGCCCTCTGAGCGCAAAATCAACATGGTTGTGCATCATTGGTTAAAACAGCCTAAAAGAATTCAAGTTGGGCTGGGTGTGTTAACAGTTTATTCAAACCAAGCTGAGTTATCTGCGCAAACAAGTGGAGCCTGGTGGGATAAATCGAGTAAAAAGCTAACGATTAAATTTGTTTGGGGGGATGATTTACGATTGAGTATTAAGTAACTTATTGAGCAGAATATTAAAGGTTCGCTTATATACCCATGCCACCTCGAAATGACGAACTAGGAGCGTAGTTTGAGGCAACACGGGTATAAAGATGGCGGATTCTCGTATTAAATTACTGACTTATTCGAATTACGAAGGTACAAAATATATTATATCGAGATAAGCAAATATTCGCTTACTCCGTCAAAGACGGAGCTTGAGTAACTATCTAATTTAGAATGGCATTAAAGTGATCTGAGCCTATCGATTACATGAAAAAATTGCTTAATGATTGTTCGATTATGTTTTGGAGTTGGCTAATTCATCCAATAAACTCATTACTTCACAACTAGCCTCTTCCATTTTAATTAAAAACCGGGCTGCTTCATCTTTTCTATCCATAGCCAGCATCTTTAGTGCTTCGGCACCATTTTTATGGACTTCTGCATGGGGTCGGTCTAATCGTTTAAAAGCCGATACATTTGAATTTTTTTGTTTGCCGTCTGATTGATACCATTTACCCAAGCGACACGTCAAATGGTCTGGAAATTCGTCCGCGCTTTTGTCGCTAACTCCATGACACACTGCATAAATATCGCTTTTCCAAACAATATGATCAAGTTTTACAGTTTGCATAAATGAGCGATATGAAGCACCTAAAATGGCCTCTTTCAATGAACCGCAGGAGTTAACCATAGATGAATGGTTACTGTTCAGGTTTTGCACCCCACCAGCCAAGTGGTCATTATTGTTTCTGATTTCATTCACTGAGCTAGCAGCAGTTTTTGTTGAGCTTATGATCTTGGCGACTAAATCCGCCACCTCACTAGCGGAAATATTAGTTTCATTTGCCAATGAGCGTACTTCGTCAGCAACAACACTAAATCCTCTGCCCGCATCGCCGGCTCTGGCGGCTTCAATTGCTGCGTTTAGTGCCAGCAAATTAGTTTGATCTGAGATATTAGCAATCGTACTTACGAACTTGTTAATATTATCAGCGGTATCTGATAAGCCCGAGATACTCGATATCATTGTTTCCATCTTATGACTCATACCATCCATAGAATCACCGATTTCAGTCAATGAACTTGAAGAAACTTCGAACAGATCGTTAATAGTTTTCACTGACTCACTTTCTTTCTCTATTTGTTCGAACGATTCTAAAACTGTCTGCCTAATGCCTTCTACTTGTTTCAGCGAATCTAAAGTACATCGATTTAATATGCTCTCATAGGAATTGGGATCTGGTTGTTTCAAGCTTAGCAGCTCTTGCTGCATAGCTTCGTTCTGTTGCTCCGCAGATGCTAGTTGCTGCTTTAAATTTTCTAACTCGGTAGCGAAATTATTTTTTTCTGTAACACAATTTTCATAGGTCTTTGAGAGGACAAACATTTGATTAAAATCCTATATTTTTTTAGTTATCGGATGATTTTGACCAAACAATAATCCAATAAGAGAGTTAAAGCCGGCAAGTATTAAGTTTATGTGATTGTTGTATAGATAAGTATAAAAGCTGCCGTTAAGAATAATATCGGCAGTTAGTGGCAAATACTATAAATTAATATCTATAATGCTCCTAAACGCCTTTATCCCTAACATGTAGGGGCAATGGATCTTTTTGTTAATCAATAATCTCAACGAAATCACCTACTCTCACTCTGCCATCGGAAATTACTTTGCAACACACACCGCCGCGCCAATTTGGCTCCAGAGCTTTCGTTAAACCTTGATGCTGCATATCCATTTTAGAACAAGGGTCTGTTTCGCCGGTTATTATCATCCGTAAATCGCCAATTTTAATCTGTTTACCCACGAAACTTTGGTCAAATTCGGTTCCATCGATCAACAAATTAGCACGTCTGATGGTCCACACCAGATCGGCATTCAACTCACTACATGCGGCTTGCCACTGAGTTAAACTCAACACAGTGACTTGGCGTTTATTGGGTTTACCTCGTGAGTCACATTCAACCCCAGCTACACGGGTGACCATGGCTTCTGATTTAGTCTGCATCGGAGCTCTGGACTTTTTACGTGTGGCAATATTAACTAATAACATGAGGTTTTCCTCTTAAACTCCGGCAGTCAGCGGTTCAGCTTGCCTGCGTTGGATGAAATTCAAGCGCCAACCGAGTAGAACCGCAGCGCAGGTCAGGCCACAAATAAATCCGATCCAGAATCCAGCAGCGGCCATCCTAGGCACAATCCAGTCGGTTAGCCCAAGTACACAACCGATCGTCATACCCACCAACCAGTAAGAAATGAAGCTTAGATAAAACATGGCGGCAGTATCTTTATAACCACGTAATACTGTGGCAGAAATAACCTGTACTGCATCTGAAAATTGAAACATAGCGGCTAACAATAATAAACTCGAAGCAAGTTCAATAACCGCAGTGTCAACGGTGTATAGACGAGCAATATATTCTCTGCCAAAAACAGTGAGGCTGGCGGTGAGGCAGGCGATTAATAATCCCACTGTAACGGCGCAGTAAGACGCCAATTTGGCTTGTTCTGGGCGTCCCTCGCCAAGCAAATGACCTATGCGGATGCTGGTGGCCATACCGATACTGAGGGGCAACATAAACATTAATGCTGAGAAGTTAAGGGCAACCTGATGAGCAGCCACCATGGTGGCCCCAAACGGTGCAAGCAAAATAGCCACCAAAGCGAATAGACTAACTTCAAATAAAATGGTCATGGCGATGGGAAAGCCAAGTTTCAGACAGTCTTTTATATCTTTGGCATTAGGTTTATAAAACCGCGTATAAAGATGAAATTTAGTGAGCTTTTTGGAATATATAGTGTAGAGCAAAGTAGCAACAAACATGGCAACAAATACTAAGCCAGTGGCGATACCACAACCAGCTCCACCAAAGGCCGGGACACCAAATCCTCCGTAAATAAAGACATAGTTTGCCGGAATGTTTATTAAGAGTCCGACCACCATAATGATCATGCTTGGTTTAGTAAACGACAGGCCTTCGCAATAATTTCGTAAGACTTGATACAGGCCAAAGGCGGGCATGGAATATAATACATATTGGATATATTCGATGGTGATACGGCGTAAATTTGCCTCCATCTCCACCATATTAAACAAGGGTTCAAAGACAAAAGCGAATAATGCACCAAGACAGGAAAACGCCAGAGTAAGCCACACCATCTGCTGAGTCGCATTGGCTACTTTGTCAGTTTGTTTGGCACCATTAAATCGTGAAATTATTGGTGGAAGCGCAAGGGTGATACCTTGAACGAAAACCAGTATAGGCAGAGCGAAGCCAAATCCGATAGCTACCGCCGCCATATCGGTTGCAGAATAGCGTCCCGCCATAATGGTGTCGGATACGCCCATTAAGGTCTGTGTTACTTGGGCAATCAGTAATGGCCAAGCAAGGTGTGCGATAGTTTTTAACTCTTTTTTAAATGCCACTTAATTTCTCTTTTTAACCTTTTAATGACAGCTGTATCTAATCTACCAAGCTGCTAAAAAGTTGTATCCTTACGTATTGCCCTTGGGCAATATCACCGGAGTCTTGTGCTAATACGATGTAGCAGTTAGCGCTAGCGATCGAACTCATTATACCTGAGCCTTGTTTACCATTAGGTTTAACCAGCAACTTACCGGCTTCATCTCGGTAAAATATGCCACGCTGGTAATCCGTGCGTCCTGAACGTTTGCGTATAGTAGTGCTCGCCTCTGCTATAAAGTATTGATTGTTAACGGTTTTAGT
>JBLHNW010000078.1:0-11314 GCA_047622205.1 Paraglaciecola sp. | reverse complement strand
AAAAAAGCGCCGAATTACGACGCTTGATATTTTAAAATAAGAACTTAAAGATAACTTTTAAGATTGGTTTCCAGTTTAACCTGATCGGCGGCAAAATTGCGAATACCTTCAGATAACTTTTGAGTCGCCATAGGGTCTTGATTCATGTCCCAGCGGAAAGCTGCTTCATCAAGGGCCGCGCCTGGCGTTTTGCTTGCGCCGTTATCTTTCAACTTGACCGGAAGCGGAGCATTAGTTAAAGAAAGTTCTTCCAGCAAACCCGGGCTGATCGTTAAACGGTCACAACCGGCCAATTCGGTTATTTCACCAATATTACGGAAACTAGCGCCCATTACCACGGTCTTGTAACCATGTTCTTTGTAGTATTTATATATTGCAGTGACCGACATTACACCTGGATCTTCACTAGCGGGGTAATCAGTTTTACCGGTACTTGCTTTATACCAATCAAGAATACGTCCCACAAAAGGTGAAATGAGAAATGCCCCCGCTTCTGCACATGCGCGAGCTTGAGCAAAGCTAAACAATAAGGTTAGGTTACAGTTAATACCTTCTCTTTCAAGATGCTCAGCTGCACGTATGCCTTCCCAGGTCGATGCAAGTTTTATCAATATGCGGTCTTTCTCTATACCCGCTTCTTGGTATAAACCAATTAATTTGTGGGCCTTTTCAATGCTGGCGGCAGTATCAAATGACAAGCGTGCATCCACTTCAGTAGAAATCCTACCAGGCACGATGTTGACAATATCAGTACCGATTAAAACAGACAGTTTGTCACCGGCATCAATAATTTGCTGTTCTGGATCCCTTGATTGTTCTTTCGCCCATGCAACCGCTTGTTCGAGGTGAGGCTTATACTGCTCCATCTCTGCGGCTTTTAATAACAATGAAGGATTTGTGGTTGCATCAACCGGTTGATACTTTCTAATTGCTTCAATGTCGCCTGTGTCTGCAACAACAGTGGTGATTTCTCGTAATGCTTGTAATTGACTTGCCATATTATCCTCGTTCCAGGTTGCCACTTTGCTGATTTTTCAGCTCTATCAAAAGATTGGAATGAAATTCCATATCTAGCAGCTAAATTTAACTATGTTGTTTGATTACTCATAGGGTATAACTGTTAAAAACAAGACGCTACAAAAACTCCCATAATGTCAGCAAAAATAACTCTATTACAAGAAGACATAAGCTGTTTACACGTTGATGCCGTGGTAAATGCTGCCAAATCCAGTTTATTAGGTGGTGGTGGCGTAGATGGTGCTATTCATAGCACCGCCGGCCCGGAGCTTTTGGCGGCCTGCAAAATTTTGGGTGGCTGCGAAAAGGGGGAGGCGAAAATCACACCTGGCTTTATGCTGCCTGCCAAGTTTGTTATCCATGCTGTGGGTCCGATCTGGCAAGGTGGCGGAAAAAATGAAGCAGTATTGCTGGCAAGTTGTTATCAGAAGGCTTTGCAATTGGCCAGTGAAAACGGTATCCGTTCCATAGCATTTCCGGCAATCAGTTGCGGTGCTTATGGATTTCCTGCGCACCAAGCTTGCAGTATTGCCGTTAATACGGTTCTTGAAGAACTGTCACTGCACCCGAATATACGTAAAGTGATCTTTTGTGCTCTCGATCCCATAGTGCATGAGTGTCTATTGAACGAGATCGGACAAACTCGATTGCATTAGAGAAATCTCTTGGTTTTTCATAGTTTGAAAAGTGGGGTCAGGGTAAACTTAACAACGATTTAGATTTTCTAAGTTAAGTTTACCCTGACCCCAGTTTATTTCCCCTGCACTTTGCCATATTAAAGGATCTTGAATGTTAGTTGTTGTCTCTCCCGCTAAAAACCTGGATTACCAAACCGCTCCCGTGATCAGTGACTTTAGCCAGCCAGAATTGTTGGAACATTCACAAAAACTGATAAATCGCTGTCGTAAATTAAGCCCGCCGGCAATTAGTTCGCTAATGAAAATCAGTGATAAATTAGCGGGCTTAAACGCTAACAGATATGCCAGTTGGTCCTTGCCTTTTAGCCAGGACAACGCTAAGCAAGCGCTTTTGGCATTTAATGGTGATGTGTATACCGGTATAGATGCACAATCATTTTCGCCGGAAGATTTTGAGTTTGCTCAGCAACATATGCGTATATTGTCTGGTCTTTACGGGCTATTGAAACCCCTTGATTTAATGCAGGCTTACCGCCTCGAAATGGGCACCCGCTTAGACACCAAACGAGGCACCAATCTTTATCAATTTTGGGGCGACATCATCACCAATAAACTTAATAGTGCCATGGAAGAGCAGGGCGATAATCTATTAGTGAACCTGGCTTCTAATGAGTACTTTAAATCGGTTAATGGTAAAAAATTGCAGGGTGAGATAGTTACCCCAGTATTTAAAGATTGTAAAAACGGTCAGTACAAAGTGATCAGTTTTTTCGCGAAAAAAGCCCGGGGTATGATGGCGCGCTTTATTGTTCAGAATCGCCTGAGTGAGGTTAAGCAATTGGAAAGTTTTGACTTAGGTGGCTATCGATTTGATCCCACAATGGCTAAAAATAACGAGTTGGTTTTTAGCCGGCCAGAGCAGTAATTAGAAACTGGGGCCAGTTTGCACGCCCAAAATTGAGAGGGATCACAGATGAAACATGACTTTTATTTGGATCTCTCATAACTGTTTTTTGGCATTTTCTTATGATAAGTGTCTTTGTTATTTTTTCGTGGAACGATTAACAAGACAGCCATGATAACGAACGGTCTCCCCTCGTTTTTATCAGTGCACTCTGTGGTTCCGATTTTTTCTGCAAGCTGATCTTAGTTCTTTGAAACTTTAGGACCAGAGTAAATTTAACTTCATCTTCCCGATTAGCGATTCAATTTATTGACCAGCTGAGCTCTTAATTGCCGCGCTAAGGTTTCGTCTATTGGATTTAAGCTACCTTTTCGTGCCGCTGGAATGTGCTCATTGTCCTGAGGCGAAAATACATAATGTTCAAAAATATTGCGCCAAGCAGCGCGTTGTTCTTCTGGTAAATCTCGGATACTCAATAAGGCATGGTTAAGGGCGTCTGCAGGGACGCCCAAATGATGACCCACTTGGCGCCACCAATAATTAACCAGGACATTAAACTGACTTAGACCTTCAACATGATGCCACCACATGCTGGGAATAAAAATCGCATCTCCAGCATTCAGTTCTGCAACTTGTGCTGACTTAAGTGCTTCGCGAAACTTGGGAAAGCGCGCAAAGTCAGGCTGGTGGAAATCGACCAGGCTTGCGGGTTGACCAGCAGGCGTAAAATCTAAGGGGCCAACGTATAAGTTGTCCAGTTGGTCTGGGGGAAATAGGGTGAAACGTCGTTTTCCAACGGCGACGGCAGCTACGTTGTCGGTTACGTCATAATGGGCAGCAATACGCGATTGATTGCCAATCCAAATACTTACAAGGGGTTTGTCTTTGAGTGGTGGAATATCGTTTTCGTCGCGAAAACCTGGGAGAACGTGGTTAATTGATGTTGAACCAACATAAAATGAGGACGGATTAGACTCTGATGACTGTGTGCTTATATTATCCAAAACCGTAGTTAAACTGGTGTTTTCCCTTTTAAAATTAAAGCCACTTAAATCATCGTTATAAAAATACCGGCCCTGCACGCTTGGTGCAGCGGACATAAGGTGAACCGGCTTTTGGTTATAATAGTCCCGCAGATATTGATCCGCTGCCTGATCTGAAAAGTGGCCTTTTTTTACTAAGGGCCAGTCGCTAATTAAGCCGCGTAGAATTAACGGCTCCCGTGAACATAAAAGTTCATCCGTCAGAGAATCATAGCTGCAATTCTTGAGCTCTTTTACGCTGTTGGTGATGTTCAACATATCCGTCCTAATGTTTTATAGCCCTCGATTTTTCTTTTCGATCAATGATGTCATATTCAACATGGACGCTAAAATCATATGAATATTATGCAAATAGCCTTGTTGATGTATTGAACTTAATGCGTCTCCGCTCAGCGCAGCGACCTTTTCTTCGTTTACAGTATACAGCCCATCAAGTTCATTTTGAGAGCCGTTATCGAGTTGCACTTTTATACTAACTGGCTCAATAAGCTCATTGGTCAATAATGTGTCTATAAACTTCTTGGTCTGTTGATGTCCCTCTTCGATTGTTTTTAATACAGAGCTGATGCCTTGCAGGAAGGGACTTTGACCACCTTGAGGCAGGAATACTGCTTCACCTTCAGTGGTGCTTACTCTTGGACTATCCATATCGATATGTACAACTGATTGTTGGGTAACTATCCCACCGTCATTGATATTTTGAAAACCAATTAAAAAAGGCCGTCTTTGGATTGTCAGGGGAATATAACCGGCGTGCCAGCCATCATTGTCCATATATAGGTTTTCTTGTTCAGCAAAACCAAACAAGGCGATGGCTTCGAATTGTCCTGTTTCGCCGTTCTTGCGAAAAAATATTGGGTAATGGGCTTGTACGTCACGAAACTCACTGACAAACACATTGGTATAACTGGCGATATCGCCGTATTCAGGTCTGTGTTCGGTGATAACGCGTAGATCGCTGTGATTCAGGTTATCCAATAGTTGATGGTTGGGCATAAAGTTTCCTAAAGATTAAATTTTTTGTAATCCATATTTTTGGATTTTGTTGATTAGTTCACGATTAGACGGCAATCCGCCTAATAACTTTTTGGTTATTTGAATATTTTTACTGAAATTCATCTGCGCCAGTTCGGTATTATCCGAGCGCCGGGCGGTAGCTCTATTGTGCGTTTTAAAGCCCATGCCATAGAGTACATACTGATAACTTGCGGACGGAAACACTTCATCAATCTGAGTAAAGTCGTTATGCCATGGGGATTCGTAACGCCACAATTCCAACAATTCTGTTAATCCCCTGGGGATCGTCTCTTCTCTGCAATTATCTATCCAATATTGACTGTCGGTACGTTGCGTTAATACATAATGGAGCTTCAGGAAATCGATAATTCTATCCCAGCGATAGAGGAATTTCTCATTAAATCGTTTTGCCACAATATCCATCACATCTCGCGAGGGCGGTAGCTGTTCACTGATCATTGCTGCGGAGAGTTCGACCAACACTAATGCCGAGGCTTCCAACGGTTCGAGGAATCCTGCCGCCAAGCCAACTGCGACACAGTTTTTATGCCAAAATATTTCTCGATGCCCTGGCTTAAAGGAAATTTTACGAATAGCTATATCTTCAGCTCTGGCACCCAGACTCGGACGAATGTAATTACGTAGTTCTTTTTCAGCCTGCTCATCGCTTGTATGGGCAGACGAAAATACGTGTCCAACACCCCGTCGTGACGGTAAACCTATATCCCAGATCCAGCCGGCGCTTTGTGCGGTTGAAATAGTATGCGAAGCAATGGCGCTGTCCGCAGATTCGTAGGGAACTTGCACCGCAAGGGCAGTGTCGTTAAAGAGTATATGTTTTTTACTAATGAAAGGGATATTGTAATGTTTGCCTAATAATAAAGCTGAAAACCCGGTGCAATCGATGAATAAATCGCCTTCGATATCACCGTTTTGTTTGCTGGAGATAGATTCTATATCACCGCTACTGGATTCGTTAATCCCGATGACATGATCGAGGATGTGCTTAACGCCCAGTTTTTCGGTGCAATGTTTCTGCAAGAATACAGAAAATTTACCCGCATCCAGATGGTAGGCATAGTTTGCTACATGAGCATATTCCGGAGTGGTGTTTTGTTTTGGTGCCAGACCTTGTTCGCAGAGGTAACCCTGAAAACTTACTGCATCAGCAAACGATGTATCTTTGGAATGAGCCTGCCAAAAAGGCACCAAGTTTATGTCAGCATAACCCTGGGGTAAGACCAATGGATGATAATAAGCGTCTTTTTCATCTCCACTTACCCACTTGGCAAACTTGGCTCCTTGCTTAAATGACGCATCACATTCCCGGAAAAAATCTGTTTCGCTAATACCCATTTTCTTTAAGGTACCACGCATGGTAGGCCAGGTGCCTTCACCCACGCCTATGGGAGCGATGTTAGGAGACTCAACCAGAGTTACTTCCACTCCACTATCTGAATTAGCCAAGTGTTCAGCAGCAATCACTCCGGCTGTTAACCACCCTGCAGTGCCACCACCCACTATGGTGATTTTTCGGACTGGGTTATTCACTTGTTTGCTTCTCCTAATTGTTTTCAAAGAAATAAAAAAGCCGCCCTTAGGCGGCTTTAGATTTTACATCAATCAGAGGCTAAAAGGTATAACGAGCACCTAATGTGTATCTTGGACCATATTGACGAGCAAACAAAAATTGCTCTTCGTAACGACCAAAACCTTGTTCAGTTTCGTTGGTAATATTCAAACCTTCGAAAAACACGGTTAACTCTTCATTAACATCGTAATTAACGCTTATATCTGTTTGCGCATATTCCTTACCAAATTGCGGAGGTGCTTCAGAAGAACCCGCAGCTTGTCCTACACCTATCAGGTAATCATCACGCCATGCGTAAGTTACCTTCACAGATAAACCATCTTTTTCGTAGAACACCTGGAAGTTGGCCGAATCACTTAAGCCATTCAATGGCGATTGTTGTTCAAAACTTTCAGTGTCAAATTCAACGTCACCGTCTACTAATGTGAAGTTTATGGAGCTACCGAATCCTGATTCACCAAACAAATGTTGAACGGCAAATTCTATACCATCAACTTCTTTGGTGTCTCCGTTAGTCGGCGTAGTAACATCCCATACAAGCAATGGATCATCAGGGCTTTGAGCAATTGTCAGTTCTGTACAACAATCATTTACAACACCATGACCATTGGCAATAAGCTGGTTAAAAACATCACCGGCTGTAGGGTTAGAATTACCAGCGGCTAGTAAATCCGCTACTGCTACTGCTGCTCGTGGACCGTTTTGAGGATCTCTTAGGGCATTAGGAGAATCGACTGTAATCTGCGAAATAGTATTGGTAATGAAGTTTTTAACGCTTTTCCGGAAATATCCTAAAGAAACATAACTGCCTTCATCATAATAATATTCTAGTGACAAATCGAAATTTGTTGATTCGAAAGGCAATAAAGAAGCACTTCCTTGACCACCGACTCGCTGACCAGGTTTTGGTCTTCTGGAAAGAGATCTGGCACCGACTAGATTTCCAAGAGGTGCTCGGGTAATGGTTTTACCAGCAGAAATTCTGCCAACAATGTCATCGGTAATTTCCATTTTGATGTCGATACTTGGTAATAATAAGTCATAATCACCTATTTCAACAACTAGACCCTGTGATCCTTCCACAAGCTCTAAGCCCCATTCGGTTTCATTTTCCCAAACCACGAAATCTTCTAATTGCTGTTGTACGGTGCTGACGACTTCTGTTTCTTCATAACGTACGCCGACATTGACATCGATTGGCATATCAGCAACTTCAAAATACATTGCTGCCTGCAAATATACCGAACCAGTTGATTCATCAACCTCAGAAAGACTATCTATACCACCAGTCGCAAACGGGTCTGGATCGAAACCAGCAAAGTTTGCTTGCATTCGGGCAATGGCTTCGGTGTAGTCAAAGGTATAAAAATAATTAGTAAGTAAATCGCTTCCTCCCCCATCAAGTTGATCGAGAAGATCACCGGTATTCTGGCGTGTAAACATGCTATCAGGGAAAATCGCCTCGTTACCATTATATCCACCCGGGCCCTGGTTCCCATTATCTGCACTGAAGCCGCCAATAACTTGTTCAGTGTGAGCCAAACCAAATTTAACATTAATTAAAAAGTTGTCATCTGGATTTAACCATTCGCCATGAAACTGGAATTGTTTAACTGCGGATTCACCGGCACTTGTGCCTATCTGGGCAAACAAGGGGTCAAAATCACCTGGGTCAGCTTCCGCAGCACCATTAGGCCATACGATTGAGTAACCTGGAATATCTCCACTTGTAAAATCGTAAGTTTTAGAGACTATGTTGTTCGGAGCAACGATGACATTTCCAGAAGAACCACTACCCGTATCTTTACCATTATCGATGGCATTAGTTGAATCGTGATAATCAAATTCAAGATGAATATCGTCGTTCACTTGCCATTCAAAGTTAAAACCAATGGATTCAGCTTCAACTAAGGAAGTCGCAGCGTTGGCGGAATGTGCCCAATCGTTTGCAGATTCTGTAAACTTAATAGCTGTGCCATTCTCGTCCAATTCATATGATTGCACATTGCCACCAAATTGAAACCAGATACCAAAACCATAACCTTCGGTAGCGGTTTCAGCTTCTGAACGCACGTAATCCAAGGTTGCAGTCATATCTTCTGTAGGTGCATATTGCAGCGTCAGTTGGCCATTTTTCCTAGAACGCTGAACGTTATTAACGTTGTAACCTATCTGTTGTGGAAAATATGTATGTCCGACCTTTCCATCTTCAGGGCTGTTGTTAGCTGTATCTAGTGCTAAATCTGTAGTATCTGCCCTAAGATCAATACCTGTTGCATTGCCTAAACCCCTATCGGCTAGCCAGCCCGGAGTGTTGGCAGATTGCTGCTGAAAGTCACGCTCTTGTAGGGACAGTGAAAGTGCCACACCAAAGGTGTTGTCAGCAAAAGTATTGCTATATAACGCGGCAATTTGTGGAGTAACATCATCCCCTTCAACATTAGATGTATCGTAAATGCCTTTTCCCGAAATTGAGTATTTCAGACCGGGAGAATTCAGAGGCTTAGCTGTCACTATATTAACAGTCGCGCCTAAACCACCACTGGGTGTTTCTGCTCTGGCTGTTTTAAATACTTCAAGTGCACTTACGCCTTCCGATGCAAGGTTTTCCAGGTTATATGAACGTGAATTACCGGTACCAGGCATTTGACGACCATTTAAGGTCACCAAGTTAAAGTCAGGACCGAAACCACGAACCGTGATTTGGCTACCCTCGCCATTTGAACGACTTACTGTGACCCCTGTAATACGTTGCAGAGATTCGGCTAAGTTAGTATCCGGGAATTTACCCATATCTTCAGCTGAGATGGCGTCCACCACCCCTGTGCCTTCGCGTTTCATGTCCATAGCGCGCATTAAGCTGCCTCGGATCCCTCTAACTGCAATGACTTCAACGTCATTATCTACATCTGCTTCTGCCTCCTGGGCATGGCCAGGAAATGTCATCCCGGTACCGAGTAGCACAGACATGGCTACAGCGAGTCTTGTTTTATTGAAGGTTATGTGTTTCATAATTACCCTACTTTTAGTGTCTAACTAGTTTTAATTTACTCAGATGCTTCATCAGGTTTATGTGAAAAACTTCTGTTCTGAGTTAATAAATCTGTTTTAAGTGTCAATAGCCACTTGCTACATAAGCACCATGTGCCTATTGACATGTATTATTTTTGCTAATTCATCAAGATACGACGAAGTAGCAAGTGCAAATAGTTGTTCTACTCACCGGCTTTGATTACTACATTATCGATACGATAAACAGCACCTGCAGCCTGATCCCATGTTGGGAATACCAAAATGAAGTCAATGGCACTGATATCTTCGCCTACAGCCGCCAAATCAGATACGTTAAAGGTATAGGTCTGCCATTCGCCAACAACCGGGTCCAACCCTTCATTGCTGGTATTTAGCGGAACTTCCAAACCGGGGAAGCCGTTGTCAGCACCACCTGCAGTTTCCAGCTTGAGGAGCCACACGGCACTTGCATTAGCAGGACCAGTTATGACCTTCATTTCGAACTGAATGACACCGCTTGCAGCCAAGGCTCTGGCATCAAAAGAATTGTCCGCACTGCGCGCGTTGAAACCGACTACGGTTGCGTCATTACCAAGGGTAAATTCAGCGGTGACACCATGCTCTGCATCATCGGTTGCCTCGGTACCCAGGTCACCTCCACCATTGACCCAAATTGGCCACTCTGGATTATTAGCATCGGTAAATACTTCCACTGAAGGACCCGCTACAGGGGGAGCAGTTCCATTAGGATCGTAGATTTTAACGTTATCGATACGATAAACCGCGCCTGCAGCCTGATCCCAAGTTGGGAATACCAAAATGAAGTCAATGGCACTGATGTCTTCGCCCGCAGCCGCCAAATCAGCTATGTTAAAAGTATAGGTCTGCCATTCGCCAACAACCGGATCAAGCCCTTCATTGCTAGTATTCAAAGGCACTTCTAAACCAGGGAATCCATTATCGGCACCACCCGCAGTTTCTAGCTTGAGTAACCACACGGCACTTGCATTCGCAGGGCCAGTCACTACCTTCATTTCGAACTCAATGACGCCACTTGCAGCCAAGGCTCTAGCATCAAAAGAATTGTCCGCACTACGCGCGTTGAAACCGACTACTGTTGCGTCATTACCAAGAGTAAACTCAGCGGTGACACCATGCTCTGCATCATCGGTTGCCTCGGTACCTAGATCACCTCCACCATTAACCCAAATTGGCCATTCTGGATTGTTGGCATCGCTAAATACATCCTCAGAAGGTCCTGCTACTACACCACCTCCATTAGGATTGTAGATTCTGGCGTTATCGATACGATAAACCGCACCTGCAGCTTGATCCCAAGTTGGGAACACCATCACCAAATCAATGGCACTGATGTCTTCGCCAGCAGCCTGTAAATCAGCTACGTTAAAGGTATAAGTCTGCCATTCGCCAACAACCGGGTTCACCCCTTCATTGCTGGTATTTAGTGGTACCTCCCAACCAGGGAATCCTCCACCAGCACCGCCCGCAGTTTCAATTTTCATGAGCCACACGGCACTTGCATTTGCAGGGCCGGTCACTACTTTCATTTCGAACTCAATGACACCGTCTACAGCTAAGGTTCTGGCATCAAAAGAACTTCCTTCATTGCGTCCATTGAAACCAACAACTGTTGCCTCAGCACCAAGGGTAAATTCAGCGGTTAAGCCATGTTCTTCATCATCGACTTGTTCCGTAGCCAAATCTTGGCCACCATTGACCCAAAGCGGCCATTCGGTATTTGCAGTGTCTTCAAACAACACCAACTCAGGGAAAGTAATGTTTCCTGGCTCTTCAAACTTAAAGTTATCAACGAGGTAGACTGCTCCTTCTCCTTGACCCCAGGCAGGGAAGATGAAGATTGCATCAATCGCAGTAACATCTAATTCTGTGGCATCCAGGTCTGCTACAGGAATGGAGTAACTTACCCATTCACCAACAACTGGTGTGGGGATTGGAAGGTCACCAGTGTTATTGTTACCGAAATTCTCATCAGCTTCAAATTTGATGAACCATGGAGTACTAGGGTCAGCAGTGCCAGTGACAAGTTTCAGGTCAAAAGTTACATTGCCCA
>JBLHNW010000077.1:0-11416 GCA_047622205.1 Paraglaciecola sp. | reverse complement strand
TAAAGCCTTTATCGCGCAATGATTCTAATGCCGGAATAATCACATTAATTTCTTCTTTGCCAATGTGCCCATCTTCTCCCGCATGGGGATTAAGTCCACAGACAAAAATATGCGGTTGTTTAATGCCAAACTTAAGTTTTAGATCTTTATTTACGATACTAATAACTTTATGCAGCCTTTCCTCAGTAATTGCTTTAGACACGTAGGCAAGAGGGATATGGGTAGTAGCCAGCACCACGCGAAGCCCTTCTGTGGCTAACATCATTACCACATCATTAGTGTTAGATTGGTGAGCAAAATATTCTGTGTGGCCGCTAAAAGATATACCAGCAGTATTGATTATCCCTTTGTGTACAGGGCCGGTAACCACAGCATCAAACTCACCGAGCATGTTTTTTTCACAGGCCTGACGTAAAGTTTCTAACACGTAGTGACCATTTTCACTATTCAGTGTGCCGCAAACAACTGGTTCATTGACTGCTATGTCGACCAAATATACCTCACCAGGAGCTTGTATTGCAGTAGTACCTGTCTGATATGGGATCAAGTTTAATGGCAAGTTTAGCTTGGCCGCGCGTTGTTTCAGCATATTGCCATCGGCAAAAACAACCAAAAGAGCATCCCATTGCTGTTGAGCGAGGATAACGATCAGGTCGGGACCGACTCCAGCTGGCTCACCGGGAGTAATGGCTAGTTTTAATGGCATGTTCTAACCATTATCTTGATTGTCGAGTAATTCAATGTACGCCTCGGCGCGCATTTCACGTATCCAAGCATCGGTTTCTTCAGTAAATTTGCGTTGAAACAACAGTTGATAGGCTTTGTCTTCTTTGTTTTTTTCGGTGGTGTCACTCACTCGTTTATCCATCAATTGCATCAGATGCCAGCCGTGAACCGAGCGAACTGGTTGACTTATTTCATCTACTTCGAGTATGGCCAGTGTGTCTTTAAATGCAGGAACATAAATGTTGGGATCTGCCCAGCCTAACTCGCCTCCTTTCAGAGCTGAACCGGGATCTGCTGAATGTTCCTTTGCTAAGTCAGCAAATTCCAATTCTCCGGCGAGCAGTTGTTGCCTAAATTCTTTGAGCATTTTTTCAGCTTTTTCGTCACTTAATATAACAGAAGGTTTTATCAGAATATGCCTGGACAAGAGTTCCACTACTTCAACTTTTTCGATGCCACGAGTGTTGGATACTTTCAATATGTGAAAACCAGCTCCGCTCCTAATTGGACCTATTAAAGCGTCTTTGGCTTTTCCCTGCACAGCTTCAGCGAATAGGGTGGGCATTGAGTTGATATTCATCCAGCCCATATTTCCGCCCTCCAGAGCCTTGGCTCCCGAGGAAGATGCGGTTGCAATTTTTGCAAAATTGGAGCCTTTGTTTAATAACGCAATTACCTTTTCTGCGGTTACTTTTGCAGCTGCAACGTCTTCATCTGTTGGTTCTGCCGGAAAACCAATTAGGATGTGACCTAATTCATATTCAGCTTGTTGTCCGCCCTGTTCGTCGATCAACTTAACCAGGTTACTTATTTCCTGTGGGGTGATATAAACGCGACGGCGAACATTGGCTCTACGCACCTCACCACTTATCAATTCTTTGCGCACCTGCTCCCGGTATACTTGGTAACTGATACCCTCTAAAGCGACTTTATCGCGTAGTTCCTCAACACTAAGGCCGTCATTTATCGCAATATTCCCGATAGTTTGCTCCAGTTGAGGGTCGCTAATCTGGATCCCCATACGTTCGGCTATTTGCGTTTGCAAGCTATCGATAATAAGTCTCTCAATAGCCTGTGTGCGTAAGGCCCTATCAGACGGAAGTGTCTGGTTGTTAGTTATGGCGTTGCGTTTAACGGAGCCAACTAGCTCCAAAATTTGACTTTCCAGCACGACCCCCTGATCAACAATAACGGACACGCTATCGAGCAATTGTGTTGCACCTTTTGCGTTAGGGATGACAAAGTTAAATAATAAAAGTGTTAATACTATAAATTTCATGATTAATTTTACTTGTTGGTTTAGTCCGCACTAAAAGTGCAGTTAGTTATATAAGGTGTTCAACGACTAGTTTAATAAGTAGGGCTGTCGATAACCAAAAAGGCCATCTTTAAGCATGGCGCGATTTGAACTGCTGCCGCCTAAACCCTTAAAAATAAACTGGAAGCCTACCCCAGAATCAAATTCGTTGGTACTTTGTATTCCATTAATGTCAAACCTGTTACTCAAGTGTCGCTGTACAACAAGTCGCATTGCCCAACAACATGATTCATATTGCACACCACCATAACTCTCAATCGTGCGATGTTTGTTTAAATCGTGATACCAACGACCTACCCAATGCCAGTTCTTGGCCAGTGGCCAGCTTGCCGTTATACCAACTTGATTTATTTCCTCGTTAGATAATTCTCTAACATAGCGGTGGTTTATTTGTACAACCTTGGAATCCGACAATTGATATTCCAGGGCTAAACTACTGCGTTCGACTTTCTCGGTTAATGTCGACAACTGCGCTTTTGTATGTACAAACCACTTAGAGCCTAATTGCCAATCAAGTTCAGCCGCTAGAGCTGATCTGTCTGCTTCTTTTGTTGCCGCAATTACTCTATTGTCTTTAAGATAGAAAATCTGACCCAAGCTTAGCTTGAATTGTTCCCTATTATTTTTATCAATTATTCGAGAGGTAAGACCAATCGTTATCTGGCTCTTATCACTTATTCTATCGAGCCCGGTAAATTCCTGGCCGCGAAACAAGCCTGAGAAGTCATTAAATAGCCTGGTAGTATCGTACAAGCCAATGTTGCTTTGATCTTGAAAACTGGTGAATAGATACTGTATTTTAGGTTCTAAAGTTTGCGTCACTAACTTGCCAAACCAACTGCTTGGTCTTTCAAACTCTAATGCACCGTATAACCTAGCTTGTCCTAAAGTGCGGGTGACTTCCTCATCCAATATCCCTATTTTAATATTTCTCTGCTGGTAGTAGGTATGCAAAATACTGGTTTCAGCCAAAAATTCTCCCCATTGGGACTGGTAGGGTAAACTTACTTTTGGCGCAATGTGGATCCGCATTGCGGTTGGGCTATCTGG
The DNA here is from genome assembly GCA_047622205.1 of Paraglaciecola sp. Classification (GTDB taxonomy): domain Bacteria; phylum Pseudomonadota; class Gammaproteobacteria; order Enterobacterales; family Alteromonadaceae; genus Paraglaciecola. Next base: position 8,322 of record JBLHNW010000077.1, on the reverse strand, counting down.
ATTGTCGTTATCGAAATATGCCAATTCAGAGTCAACAGAAAACGCCAATAAATTATCGTTTTCCGTATGATAATTAAGTTTCATTTCCGGCAGTGCACGATAGCTGTTTGGGTGATCACCAAGTAGTTCGAAGTCTCTAAATTGTAGGCTGAAATCTAATTGAGTGGAATAATAGTTGAGCCCTACCGTTTGATATAAGTGGGTGTCAGCGCGATTGTAATAATCTGAACCTAAATCGACTATGTAGTTACTGTCACTCAAACCATTAATTTCTGCGTTAATCTGCCAATTCTCAGCAAACTGGCCGAAGTGAGAAAATCGATAGAAGTAGCGGTCATCAAGATCTGCAGTGTCTCGGTCATTGGGCAAATACTCCAGGTCAATCTGCCCGGATTGATGCTCACTGAGATAGCGAAATTCAGTTTTTAGTTGTATCCCTCTGTTTGACATTACGCGGGGAGAGATGGTGGCGTCAAGATTTGGTGCAATATTCCAGTAAAAGGGTTGTTCGTAAGATAAGCCGGTCGTACTTGAGCTAGAAAGTTTGGGGAAAAGCAAACCGGTTTGTCTTAAGTCAGTTACAGGAAACGAAAAGTAAGGCAAATATAATACGGGAACATCTTTGATATAGAAGCGTGCATGTTTCACTTCACCACGCTGTTCGTCGCGCAGTATCTGTATGCTACTGGCTTGAATGCGCCAGTCTTCTTCTCCAACTGGGCAACTGGAGAAACTGACTTCTTGCAAATCAATCCCTCGATTTTCACTGATTGTAATTTTCTGCGCCTTCCCACGACCATTTACGGAAGTTAGCTGATAATCTGTATCCTCAATAACTATTTTCTTCGAAGTGGTATTGAGCAGTACACTTTTGCTCTTAACCATGAGTTGCGGGTCTTGATAACTGACCCGGCCGGATGCACTTAACTCCTGACTCTTTCTGTCAATTCTGGCGCTGTCAGCATTAATCTTGGCACCATCACTGATTATTTCGACTTTTCCCTGGAAGTCAGCCACAGTATCTTGTTCTATTTGGGCCAAGACAGCTTTAACTTGAATTTGCCCTTCTGGCAGATTTGTTCCAACATCAATTGCCTGTACTGGAGCCAGACATATCTGTTGTGCATTTGCCAAAGCGCTTAATGAGCACAAAAATGACAAGAATAGGAATTGATTGATTTGCATACAGGACGTTAAAAAGGCAGCCTAATGTTGGTCTGAAAAGCGCTGTTAAAGACCTGATTTTAAGGGTTTCGTGACGATTTACCAGTAGACTTGCAAAAAAAGACTAATTTCGCCATTATTTTACCTTAAATAAACTAATTCTAAGTGATGAGAACTTTATTGAACCAACAAACATTACGCCAAAAACAACTTATTGAATGGATCAATAGCTCAACATCATTACGCTGCGAAAAACTGCACATGGTATACGGAGACGCTAGTTTTAGACGTTATTTTCGATTTATTGAAGATGGCCAATCATTTATTGCTGTGGATGCGCCGCCGGAATATGAAGATAGTCGGAAATTTGCCTCGGTCGCTGAAGCCTACCAACAACAAGGCGTTTCGGTGCCGATAATTCATGCTATTGATCATGATTTGGGTTTTTATTGTTTGCAGGATTTTGGTGACAAGTTGTTTGCAGATGCACTCGAACCTCAAAATTGTCACCTTTTGTATCGGGACGCGTTATCTTATTTGCCGGTGATTCAATCTTGCACAAAAACCGCACTCGGCACTTTACCTGCCTTTGATGATGCTTTAATAACAGCTGAATTTGAGCTTTTTACTCACTGGCTGTTGAAGATCCATTTAGATTTGCAACTAAGTGAGAATGAACAAACAATGATCCAACAAACGCTGGATTATTTGCGAGGCGCTTTTTTTGCACAACCCCAAGTAGGAGTGCATCGGGATTATCACTCACGGAATCTGATGTTATTGGCAGATAATAAAATGGGAGTAATTGATTTTCAGGATGCCGTTATTGGCCCCATTACCTATGATGCTGTTTCTCTGCTCCGAGATTGTTATCAAACATGGCCAAGCGCATTGGTGTATATATGGTTAAAAGAGTGGCATAAAGAATATTATTCACAATATTCATGGTCTGAGTTTAAACGTTGGTTTGATTTAACTGGAATGCAACGCCATATCAAAGCAAGTGGTATTTTTGCCCGCTTGTGTCACCGGGATGGTAAACAAAGATATTTACAAGATATTCCCAGAACTCTGCAATATTTATGTGATGTGGGTAGTCAGTATGAACAATGTCAACAATTCGCCGAATTTGTGCAGAGCAAAGTTAAACCTGCAGTGGAGCAAAGTATAAAATGATTAGAGCCCGTATATGTTAAACAGAACCGCTATGATATTGGCCGCCGGACGGGGGGCGCGGATGCGACCACTGACAGATACTATCCCTAAACCGCTATTAGTGGTTAAGCACAAGCCATTAATTGAACATCATATTGAAGGTCTGAAGAAAGCGGGTTACCAACGAATTGTTATTAACCATGCTTGGTTAGGTGAACAAATTGAAAGCGCCTTGGGAGACGGCAGTCGTTTCGGGCTTGAGTTACTGTATTGTGCTGAAAAATCAGCGCTCGAGACCGCGGGAGGAATAATTAATGCGCTGCCATTGCTTTGTGCGGCTCAGCAAGATGAATATTTTACTGTGGTGAGTGCTGACATATATACTGATTTTGATTTTGCTAGCTTACCGGCAACATTGGGGCAAAACAGTGCACATTTGGTGATGGTTGCCAATCCGGATCATCATCTCGGTGGCGATTTTTATCTTAAGGATGAAAAAATGCATGAAAGTGATGGGGAAAAGTTAACCTTCAGTGGAATTGCTGTTTATCATCGACGTTTTTTTGATTCACTAATCGAACAAAAAATAGCGGTCATGCGGATTGCACCGCTGTTAGTCACAGCAATCAAAAATGGTTTAGTTAGCGGCCACAAACATCAATCAAGCTGGTGTGATGTAGGTACGCCGGAACGTTTAGCCATACTTAATTCAAACGGAGCGACGCAGATATAATGATAGGTAAAATCCTGGGTACTATATTTGGTTTTATGTTTGGTCGTATTCCTGGCGCGATTTTGGGCTTTGTTGTAGGGCACCTTTTTGATAGGGGCTATAGTCAAGATTTTAATCAAATGGGTGGATTCAGCCGTTTTTTCACCAGTCAGGATGATTTTAAGAAGCAGGCCATATTTTTTCACACTTTATTTTCGGTAATGGGCCATGTAGCCAAAGCGGATGGCAAGGTCAGTGAGGCTGAAATTCGTTTGGCCAGCGATTTAATGGATCAAATGGGCCTGGAAGGTGAAACTCGTGTGGAAGCCCAACAAGCCTTTAGAGAAGGGAAATTCGCCGATTTCCCTCTAGAACAAACCATTGCCGATTTTAAGGAGTCTTGCCACGGTCGTCGTGACATCATGCAGGTGTATTTGGAAATCCTTATCCAGGCGGCATATGTAGATGGAAAGCTGGATAAAAATGAACAAAAAGTGCTCGAAAATGTCGCCCGTTACATGGGATTCAAACAACACGATTTACTTTATTTACTGTCGGTATTTGAAGCTGAACTGCGCTTTAGACAAAGTGGTAAGGGTTATCAGCAAAGTCGCCACGGTCAGCGTCAGCAAAGCGGGCGACCAGCCTACACAACTCAACAATCAGTAGATGATGCCTATCGTATTTTAGGAGTGAATAAAAATAACGATGACAAAGATATCAAGAAAGCCTATCGCAAGTTAATGAGTGAGCATCATCCGGATAAATTGGTTTCCAAAGGTTTACCCAAACAAGCTCTGGAATTAGCTAAGGCAAAAACTCAGGATATTCAGGCTGCTTACGAACTTGTTAAGGAAAAACGCGGATTGAGGTAAGCCATCAGCATGGATTGCCCACTTTACGGATAGATTAAGTTTGCCTTCAGCTAACATTCATCTTTTTCGATTCATACTTCAATGACTTTAAAAATGGAGTATGTGATGAAAGTTCAAACGATAATTCTTACCTGTGGCCTTTTAGCCTTTAATACAACCCTGTTGGCAAACACGGCTAACACGACAACCTGGTCTGCAAAATCGAGCGAAATACAGTTTGATAAGCAAAGCGTGGTTTTTGAAAAATCGTCAGCTCCAGCAAAATCAGCAGCAGGTCTCGATGGGCAAGCAACTCAAAGTAAAAAGCCTCTCGCAGCTGAATACAAAACTGATTCGATTAACAATAAGACAATTCAAAAGCAAACCGCCCGATCACTTTCGGCAAGGCCGCAGGTGCAAAATTTGGATCATGAATTTTGGATTTATGATGCCGTCGTCACCCTATACAGTGACGCGGATTATGATGGTTACTATCATCATTTTTCGGTCGAATTTGATGCGGATACAATATTTGAGCACGCAGATGTATATGCCAGACTTTACCTAAGTAGCGGAGATGTTTTTCAGGAATATCACACCACCTCGGTATTTCATATTGACGGCGAAAGTGAGCTGGACAGTTTTGAAGTGGATAGTGAATTATTGAGCGGGTTTCCCACAGATGATTATGAAGTACTTATCGAATTATACGACGCTTTTTCAGACGAATTAGTCGCCACTCTAGATGGTAACGATGATGCAGATTTGTATTTTCTGAGCCTTGAAAGTGAAGACTTTGAAGTGGTTTACGTCGAGCCACAGGTGGTGATAGTAAGAGAGAGCGGCGGCAGTTTTGGCTATCTGAGTTTGTTGCTGATACCTTTTTTCTGGTTCAGAAAATTTACTACAAAGTAGTAGTAAAAATAAATATTTAGAAGATAACAAATTTTTGTTTGTTATCTTCTTTTTCAATTTCATCAACAATTTGAGTAGGTATTTTCTGAAGCTGTAGAGATGAACGCTTGTGCTGATTTATCCCAGCCTAACAAAACGGACAGGTTACTTTGCACTGTTCATTCGACTCAACCACGCCCTTTTCCTGAACCGTTTTTCTGCGTGCGGGAGTGATTTTTTACTCACTAAATTGATGATTTTCATGAGGATCTTTATCCTCCTCATGGAAATCATTATTCCTGCAGCGAGCGGTTTACATACTCAAAATGCGAGTTCAGCTTAGTTATATTGAAAATTTAAAGCGTCACCTTGCATAAATTAATAAATTGGACATGTAAATAAAATATTTAGCAATTAATCTCAAAATCCCCAGGTAAGTTCTCTTTATCTACTATTAGCGAATAAGGTGAATTTGCTAACTCATTAGAGCAATTTATTTTTTGGTAAATTTCAAATTATATCAAAGCCTACATAAAAGTCCGTGGCATAAACTTACCGAAGCTTTTTAATTGCAAATAATTCGTTTGAAAATAGCAGACTAATTGGTCAAGTTAGCTGGAGTATTAGGCTTTGCTATGCCAATATCTTGATAGTAAAAATGTGTATGTTTCATTCCCACCGTAATATGGATGTCACAGTTGTAGTAGAGCATCGCACGCCAAAGCAATATAAAAATAAGCCAATTGATTGGCTAATATACATCTTCAGGAGAGATTATGAATATCAAATATCCAGTGTTGCTGGCGCTTTTAAGCGCGCCAGTGGCACAAGCAACTACGTTTATCAACGAAATTCACTACGATAATGACGGTTCCGATGTGGGTGAGGCTATTGAAATAGTAGGCACCGAAGGAACTGATCTGGCCGGTATGAGTTTGGTTCTCTATAACGGCAACGGTGGAACGGTTTATAACACCACCGCTTTAAGTGGCGTTCTGACAAACCAACAAGGTCATTTTGGGACACTTACTTTCAATATTAGTGGAATCCAAAATGGTTCTCCAGATGGAATGGCCTTAGTCGATTCCATGGGCACAGTAATTCAGTTTTTAAGTTATGAAGGCGAACTTATAGCAACAGACGGTCCCGCTATTGGTTTAACGAGTACCGACATTGGTGTTGTAGAAGAAAGCAGCACTTTGGTTGGCGATTCGTTACAGTTAATAGGCACGGGTGATTTCGCTGAAGATTTCACTTGGGCAGCGGCGAGTGCCAGCACTTTTGGAGCGGTTAACACTGATCAAATATTAGGTGACGGTTCAGATGGCGATGGTGGTGATCCAGGAGGCGACCCAGGGGGTAGTCTGGATAGTGTATTTATAAATGAAATTCATTATGATAATGATGGTACAGACGCTGGGGAAGCAATAGAAGTCGCTGGTTTTGCTGATACTGACTTGTCTGGATTAAGTTTGGTTCTCTATAACGGCAATGGTGGAACGGTTTATAACACCATCGCACTTTCCGGTATGTTACCAAGCCAACAAGAAGGTTTTGGAACACTGTCGTTTGCCATTGGTGGAATTCAAAATGGTTCACCTGACGGTGTTGCTTTAGTCAACGCCGAGGGCGTTGTGAAGCAGTTTTTAAGTTACGAAGGTGAAATAACCGCAAGTGACGGCCCAGCAGTGGGTATGACAAGCAGCGATATTGGTGTTGAAGAAGCTAGCACTACCCTACTGGGTTTCTCACTCCAGTTAGGTGGAACGGGGTCTTCATACTCTGATTTTGTCTGGGAAGACGTTGCCAGTAATACTTTTGATGACGTGAACACAAATCAGACATTTGTCGCACCACTGCCATTTATCAATGAAATTCATTATGACAATGATGGTACAGATGCCGACGAAGGAGTTGAACTTGCGGGCGCAGCTAGCTTGGATTTAGCTGGTTACAGCATAGTGTTATATAACGGTAACGGCGGCACCGAATACGATACTGTTGCATTGTCAGGCGTGTTGCCCAGCCAACAAGATGGTTTTGGTACCCTTTCTTTTGCCATTAGTGGCATGCAAAACGGTTCTCCAGATGGTCTCGCATTAGTTGATCCAGATGGCATGGTTGTGCAGTTTTTGAGTTATGAAGGCGAGATAACTGGAACTGACGGTCCAGCTACCGGTTTGCTTAGCACTGATATTGGTGTCAGTGAATCAAGTTCAACAACTATTGGCTTTTCTTTGCAATTAGGCGGTCAAGGTACCCGTTACAGTGATTTTACGTGGGAAGATGCTGCTAGTGACACCTTTGCTGAAGTGAATAACAATCAAACCTTTGGTGCCGGTGGTGGTGATGGAGGCGGCGGTGATCCACCTGAACCATTAACCTGTGATTTTGGATTCACTCTAATTTCAGCGATTCAGGGCAATGGTATAGTTTCTCCTTTGGTTGGCCAAAGCGTTGAGGTTCAGGCCGTGGTAACAGCTGTTTATCCGACTTTAGAAGCCTTTTTTGTCCAGGAAGAAGCGGTCGACAATGATGCGGATCCCTCAACATCGGAAGGGGTATTAGTATTCAATCCAGGTTCAACTTATGTCTACCCTGTTTTAGGTGATGTGGTTGCCTTACGTGGTGACGTCTCTGAATTCTTTGATAAGACACAGATTACTTTGTCTGAAGAAGTGCTTAATTGTGGTGCGGACAACGTTGCTGCAACTGCTATGACTATGCCCTTTGACAGTGCAGATGGATTGGAATCGGTCGAAGGTATGTTAGTGTCATTTGCGCAAGATTTGGTTGTGACAAATACCTTTGAGTTAGCTCGCTTTGGTCAGTTTGAATTATCAAGCCAGTTACGCTTTATTCCGACTAATCAATTCTTACCTGGATCTCCGGAAGCAATCGATTTAGCCGCATTTAATGCCCGTGATGTGATCCAGATAAGCGATACCGCAACGGAGCAAAATGTGGATATTATCGTTTATCCTACTGGAGGCCTATCGGCTGATAATACCCTGAGATTAAATGATGCGGTGAGTGCTTTAGTCGGAGTGATGGACTTCAGTTTTGGTGACTATCAAATTATTCCGACCATGCAACCAATATTTACTGCTACTAATCTAAGAACAGCAGAGCCTGAGTTAGAAAGCGGCAATTTGACTGTTGCAAGCTTCAATGTATTAAACTTTTTCAATGGTGACGGTCAAGGTGGCGGGTTCCCAACCTCTCGCGGTGCAGAAACTTTTGCTGATTTTGAACGCCAGGCGGTCAAAATTGTTGCAGCTTTAGCGGCCATGAACGCAGATATTGTTGGTTTAATCGAAATTGAAAATGACGGTTATCTTGAAAATAGTGCGATTAGCGAACTTGTTGAGAGATTAAACGCTGAAGTCGGTGTCGGTACCTATACATTTGTTAACCCAGGTGTGTCGGTTATTGGGACAGACGAAATTGCGGTTGGTTTTATTTACAAGCCAGCAGTAGTGTCTCTTGAAGGTGCATCACAAATCCTTGATAGCAGCAATTCCATTGTTGATGATGAGGGTC
>JBLHNW010000076.1:0-11472 GCA_047622205.1 Paraglaciecola sp. | reverse complement strand
CTGCAATGGCACTCATGACAATGCGCGAGAGCTGGTCAGGCACTCTGGTAATGATATTACAACCTGCAGAGGAGCGTGGAAAAGGCGCCAAGGATATGCTTGAAGATGGTCTGTACGAGCGTTTTCCTAAACCTGAATATGCACTCGCTTTTCACGACTCAGCCGGTTTGCCCGCGGGTACAATTGGCTACACATCAGGCTTTGCCCTAGCAAATGTTGACAGTGTTGATGTTATTGTTAAGGGGCAGGGCGGTCATGGTGCTTATCCTCATACCACCAAAGATCCCATTGTTTTGGCCAGCCGCATTGTCGGTGCATTACAAACTCTGGTGAGCCGCGAACTGGATCCCCAAGATCCTGCCGTTGTCACCGTTGGTAGTTTTCATGCAGGCGCCAAACACAATATTATCTCTGACAATGCCACCTTATTACTTACGGTGCGCAGTTATTCTGATGCAACCCGGCAAAAGTTGTTGGACGGTATTGCAAGAATTGTAAAAGGCGAGGCGATTGCTGCAGGCATGCCGGAATCTTTAATGCCAGAAGTCATCCTGAAGGATGAATATACTCCTGCTACCTATAATACTCCAATATTCACAGAACAGATGGCAGCGCTGTTTAAGCAACGTTTTGGAGAAGAAAGAGTCATTTCTACCCCCGCAGTAATGGGGGGTGAAGATTTTGGTCGTTTTTATCGGGCCGACAAAAACATTAAGAGTTTGATTTTTTGGGTTGGAGGTGTTTCTCAAGATAATTGGGATAAAGCGCAAAAAGGTGAAATTAATCTACCCTCTCTACACAGTCCTTATTGGGCTCCGGAGGCGGATGCGGTGATAAGTACTGCTACCCAAGCGATGACTGCTGCAGCAATGCAAATAATGCACAAGTAAGCTGAACTCGCGTTAAGTAGAAAAAAGCGCGAACTATTAAGAATTAAGAATAAGTAAAGTTTGACGCTGTTCTGGCCAAAAAGCTCAGAACAGTGTCGCTGTAGAACTTAACGTTTTAGCCGTTAACGACTTTTAACCCATTGTGTTTGCCAAGTATTCGAGCTTCTCTTTCTTTTAGGAGTTTCAGATATTTGCGCAGTGTTTTACTGATAATGGTATTACGCTTAATTAAATCTAATTGTGGCCAGGTTGCACGCTCACCACTTTTAATCAATTCAGCCATGCTCTGTTTGCTAGGGTTAGACGCTATATGCTTCAAGTTAGCAAATGTGGGATCCGGCAATATATTGATATCACCTACATACTGCTGGTCAATAATGGAGCGAATTTTATGAATGCCCAATTTGGTCGCTCTATGACTTATCGCACTTTCCAGTATGTCAAAGGCATAAATACTGTTGATTTTGGCAATTTTGCCAGCGTGGCGCAAAGTCAATCCCAGCAATCCGGTGGTATCTCGCTTGTCTCGAGCCAGAAATAGCACAGAAATAGGGTTAGTCTGACTCACTATGCTGTGATTAACGCCATATAAGCGAGCTAAGCGATCAAAAGGTAAATCAGCCATAATTGAGCCATCGGCAAAACGACGATTAGGAATATAAGGAACAATATCCCCGGCCTGATTTTTAGCTTTTAATTGAACCGCGGAAAAAACAATTGGGATAGCACAAGACGCCCTAACAGCTTGGGCGATAATTGCATTGGGCGAGGTTTTTGCGTTTAATAAACGCGAAAACTGGTGCAAGTCAGCGGGTGAAACCGTGATCGTCATATGTCTGCCCGTTTTTTGGTAGGCTTCCTCAAAGGTGGTCAAATCAAATAATTCAATTAATGCATTTTCAAGGTTGGTGCTGTCAAATAAACTGTTTTTACCAAATCCTTGCCACAAGCGCCATTTACGAAACTTTTCATAAATAACTTCTGTATCAAGGAGCTGTTTCAACTCGTCATTGGTTCTCGTTCCAACTAAAGCCGCAATAATAGAGCCCGCGCTAGCGCCTGATATCACTTCAGGTAGCAGGTCATGTTCAACCAGAGATTTAACCACGCCAAGGTGAAAAAATCCCAAACCCGCACCGCCACTAAGCATGATACAACTACGCCCAAAGGCGTGAGCCGTTTCGTCGAAAAATGATAGCTTTTCATAGAAGTCGATTTCGTTTTCATCAGCTTGATAGATAAAATCTAAAGCTTCGCCTACTTGCTGAATAAACTCTTCTATTAAACACTTAGTACCGAGTTTTGCGTGGCTATTGAGTGAAGAATTGGCGATATTGCCTAAATTACCGTGCAGACCTTCATGGAGAATGTACATCAAGCCTGCGGCGTCACCCCTTGATTTTGCTTGTTTGATCCTCTGTACGCGTTTACGAATTAATCTGTAATCGTAATCTTTGCACGGATCTTTGGCTTTCCACTCCTGGGTTCCGGATATTTCGTCATGTGCCTCCGCTGCGTCCTTGTACTCGGCATAACATTCGGCGGTTTTCATAAGGTTCTCTAGTTCAGAAAGTCTTTTATTGGCCATACTGCTGTCCTCTTTTTACTACAATAGCCAGATATAATCGTAAATAATTAGAAAACGCTACCCAAATCACACCTTTTATTGACATTACTCTAGCGGATTTTGATGAGCTAAAACTAATATACTGTTTTTTAAAGGATATTTTTTTCGGAAAACGTTTCAATAATGAATAATAATTCCTTTTTTAGATTGACCATTCTAATTCCAATGGTTAGCCTGATGCGTAGCATTTCTGCCCACCAATAATATATATAAACGACGCGACTCTATTTTTATGGATTTTGGTTTCAATTTAGCAACTCTCAGCTTATTTTCAATTCCGCTAATCAGTGCGATTGTCGGTTGGTCGACCAATTTTCTAGCGGTGAAGATGATGTTCTATCCCATTGAATTTGTCGGTATAAAGCCGTTTTTGGGATGGCAGGGATTAATTCCAGCGAAACGTCGAGAAATGGCAGAGATTGAAGTGGAATTGGTGCTGGGTAAATTACTTAGCGTCCAAGAGCTGGCTTCTCGAATTGATCCAATGGAACTCACTAAAGCTATTGAGCGCCGTTTAAAACAAGTTTTGCGAAGAATTGTTAATGATGTGATGCGCGAATCTGCACCTCAGCTTTGGGCTGCCTTACCGGTTTATGGCAAAAATCTTGTCTATGCGCGCATAGAAGCAGATATTCCAAATATCGTGCACAAAATGGTTGACGATTTTAAACATAACATTGAAGAGATCGTTGATATTAAAGAGCTGGTAGTCGGGCAGTTAGTCAACTCACCTGAACTCATCAACGAGATATTCCTCAAATCTGGGGCGAAAGAATTCCCTTTTATCGAACGCTCCGGCTTATGGTTTGGGCTGCTGTTTGGTTTGCCAACGATGTTTGTTTGGATGTATCTGCCCGAATGGTGGGTATTGCCATTGGGCGGGTTAATCGTCGGTTACTTAACAAATTGGATAGCGTTGAAAATAATTTTTGAACCTAAACATCCGATAAAATTTCTGGGTTTTACTATTCAGGGGATGTTCTTAAAGCGTCAGGATGAAGTGTCACGAGTCTATTCTGACATTATAGAATCTAAGTTAATGACCTCAAAAAACATCATGGACACAGCCCTTCATGGTTCTGGTTCGGGTCAATTATTAGAGCTAATCGAATTACATGTTAACGATGCAATTGAACGTTATGTGGCCTTGGCGCAACCCTACTTTGCTTTGGGAGTGGGCTCTGAGTCGTATTACAAAATGAAAGAGCTCGCCATCAAACGTATCTTTGAGGATTCAGAAAAATATTTGTCTTATGCCTACGAATATACCAACAAGGCCCTGGGCGTAGGTGATGACTTGTGCGCGCGTATGCAAGCTCTGTCGCCTGAAGAGTTCGAAGGAGTACTGCGTCCGGCATATGAAGCCGATGAGTGGAAGCTCATTCTTACTGGTGCCATTCTGGGCATGGGAGCCGGTTTTATGCAGTTGTATTTGGTGTTCATGTAAGAAAGCGCAGCAAGGCAATATCAATCAACCCCATCCAATATAAGAAAATGACACCTTCCCTCTGGACTACTCCACTTCGGCATTGCAGCCATTCAAAGGTGGTTGACACTCTGTTATGGCAGCGCCTTGAATTGAGGTGCCCAGAAGGCTCTAAAATGCGCATTATTAGGTGGCATGGGGAAATAGGGCAATAACATTGCCACTGTTCTTCTACTCCCGTAACTAAGCTATTTTTTTTCGTGATCCAATAGGTTAAAAATCGCTACCAGTGATAAAGTCAGTTTATGTTTAGGGACAAGCGTAATGAGTGGTTTTTTGGCTTGATGTGATTCGCGCATTTTCACCGATTGACTAATATATTCGGATAATACCGGATAACCTTCTTCAATTAATTCATCAATAATTTGTTTAGGTAAATTGGCGTTCGCCATAAACTGATTCGCAATTATGCCTTCGATTTCCAATTTGGCATTGTGATCTTCCTTAATTTCGGCAATTTTCTGTTGTAGGCTATATAAGCCTTGTCTAGCAAAATCGTCACAATCAATGGGGATCAGGCAACGATCCGCTGCGATTAAAGCTGATAAACTATAAAAGTTTAAAGCAGGAGCCGTATCAATATAGATGTGGTCGAATTGATCATTTAGTGATTCAAGGGCTTCGCGCAACTTATATATTTTATGTCGACTATCTAACTCGCTTTCTAACTCAGCTAAACGTTCTGAGCCAGGAATAATATATAAATTTTCCATTTGTGTAGGCTGGCAATATTCACTGGCGGGTCGGCGATGTATGTGGAAAGTGATGCTTTGTTCAAAAAGATCGGCAATAGTGCTTCCCGCGGGTGTATCCAGGGCATCCAAATATGCCGTACTATTACATTGAGTGTCCAAATCTAAAATCAAAGTGCGAAAGCCTTGACTGGCTGAGATGGCAGCTAAATTAACAGTCAGGCTGGATTTTCCTACCCCTCCTTTTTTATTAAACAATACTCTTATCACGTTCTTGATCTCCAATATATTTTCAATAGCTTGCACTGTGCGCTTGCAATATGGAATGATACTAGCTTGAACGCAAGAATTAACCCTAGTATTCAGATTAACTTAGATATTCCTGACATATTAAACCTTGGTGAGTAATGAATGAAAACCGCTGAACGAATATTGGTCACTTCGCTGGATATTTTTAATCAGCAAGGTGAAAACAATGTAAGTAGTGTGGAGATTGCCCTGGAATTGGATATTAGCCCTGGCAACCTGTATTACCATTTTAAAGGTAAAGAGGTGATAGTCGCGGCTTTATTTGAGCTCTATCAGAAGCAAATGAATAGGATCTTGTCTGCCCCTCAGGGACAGGCTTTGACGGTTGAAGATTTTTTTTATTTTCTATTTTTGATTATCGAAAAGAATCATTTGTTCCGGTTTTTGTATCGAAATCCAACTGATTTAACAGATAAATATCCAGGTGTTGCAAAAGGGTTTGCAAAATTAATGGCGGCACAGGAAAACTGTGTAACCAAATTGTTAGCCCAGTTTGTCGAACAAAAGACGATTTCAGCATCTCCGGCTGAATGTACTCAAATGGTTGAAATTATTGGTCTGGTGTTTAGCCAGGCACCAAACTACTATGCCTTGAAAGGACACGATATTAATGACGACAGTTATTTATACAAAAGTCTGTCAGCCATATTGTTTGCCTTGTTGCCACATATGAAAATAGAAAAAGGTGAGTTGCATCGATTGCAAGAAGCGATTACCAATCAAGTGTTCAGTGAGGGTGAGTCTTAATGAATAAATTAGCAAGGATTAGCTTGTGACCAAGAAGCTTACATTTCTCGACAAGACCTTTTGGATTACTGAATCGGAGGCGAATCCTAAACACGTAGCGGGATTGCAAATTTTAGAGATGCCAAAAGATGCTCCTGGAAATTATGTTGAGCAGCTTTTCGCCGAATTGCACAGCTTTAACAAAGCGGCATCACCTTTTAATTGTCGAGTCAGTCGCTTTTTAGGGTTTCCAATAAAATTCAGTCCTGTCGAGCAGCTAGACATGGATTACCATGTGCAAATACATGTGCTTGATGACATTAATAACAAACCAGATTTACACAAATTTGTCGCCAAATTGCATGAAACTTGGCTGGATAGAGACAAACCGCTTTGGCAATATCATCTGATTAAAGATCGGGCAAACCAGGGATTCGCAATTTATATCAAGGTACACCATATGTACGGTGATGGTGCGACCCTTATTCGCTGGTTTCAGAAGGGGTATTCAGAGCAAAAAAACAGTCAGGGCTTTGTTCCTGTTTGGGCTGCAGATCGGACTCTTCGAGACCGGGAAAAGGTCAATATTTTTAAGCAAATAATGACTGGATTTTGGGATGTGGTAATTACTGTAAAAGATCTTATTTGGATTTTGTTCCGTCTGTTACTGAAGTTATTCAGAATCAATCAGGTCTATATGCCGCTTCCATTTTCGGGTACGAAAACGATGCTTACCGGTCAGGTTAAAAAAGGTCGGGTAGTTTCTACCTTAGATATAGATTTTGCCAGAGTGAAAACGCTAAGTAAGCGGCTAAGAGCATCGGCCAATGAAATTATGCTGTGTGCATTTGATATTGGAGTGCATCGATTCTTAAAAGATTATGGTCATACTTTTGAAAAAGCTCTTTATACCAATATGCCGATCAACCTGCGTAAACCTGGGGAAACCACTAATGGTAACAAAATTGCCATTGTGCCCGTTGAGCTAGCCCACGGTGAAACAGATCCTTACTTGCGATTGCGGCAGATTATCGAGAATCATCGTATTGTTAAAAGAGCTGCAAGGGTTTCGCATCCTGCTGCTTTTAGTTATTACACGCTGTTAATCCAGTCATACTCGATCCTTTTTGAAGTATTGCATATTTCAGATTGGGTCAGACCGATAGGTAATATTTTGGTCTCCAATATGCCAGGTCCACCAACTACCTTGTATTTTAAAGATGCTAAATTGCTCGCCAACTACCCGATTTCGACCATGACGCCAGGTGGTGGAGTCAATATTACTATGGTCACATACGATGGCATCGCTCAAATTGGCCTGGTATGTTGCGATAGTAAAATTGCCAGCCTCGAACCAATGGCTCAGTACTTTCAGGAAGCATTCGATATGTTAGAAGGATGTGTGGATGATCCATCACTCAATATTGACGATATTGGTGAGAAGGTGTTGGATATCCCTAAAACCATTGTCGATGATGAAATTTATGATGCGGAAATGAAGGTTTAAGTTTTTTTGACGAAAGTTAGAAAAGTGTTTGTTGTGATTAGGGTCCGTTAGTCAACCGCGGGTGAGTAATGTATTCTCATCCGCAAGTAAGCTACAGCTCTTATTCATACAAATTATCATATCTGAGTATTCAGGAAATCCATTTATTTCATCCGAGTTTAAGAAAAAACCATTCGAATATTTATTTGTAGGCTCTCAAACTGGCCGTGATTTCATGATTTTAGCGAGCGTGTTATGTTGGATGTCTTGTTAACTTATGTTTAAGGAATAAAATGCGTCAAATTGCTTTAAATTTGATTTTATTAACGTGCTTTCTCCTGATAAGTCCCTTAAAAGCAGCCTCGGAATCCAAAACCAGCCCCAATTCTTTTTCTGGAATGAATCAATTTGAGCAAACTTTCACTTTTCCTAAATACGACTCCTTGAATGTTATAGGTGTGCATATAGAGCTAAATTCACGATCAGATATAGCACGCATGCCAGCAGTTAAAAGGCGTGCAAAAAGATTCGAAAAAAATGTCATTAAACAATTTTCGGCGGCTCTGCATGAAGCAACTGTTTCGACAATGTCTACTGTGTTTTCCTTACCCATTGTTGCAGAACTAACGGCAACAACACTTGTGATACGACCATTTATTGTAGGTTTTGAAATTGGTCTAGGCGGAAGAAGAATATTGTCGAATCCAGATAACATAGTCATCAGTTTGGAAGTGTTTGACGGAGTCAAAGGGACGGTCGTTGCAAGGGTCTCTGCCAACTCAACTATAAGGCGGGACCATTTATTCACTGAATATGGTATGCAAACTTCAAGGGGCAAAGTAGAAGCAGCTCGCTTGGCAAAAACACTTAGTAAAATGCTCAAGGCAATGTTTGTAGACATAAAGGATAGCGAATCATTGGATTAATTGTGGTGGCTATTTAACTCCCCCCGATCTCAATACTCTTAAAAACGGCCTCAAATAAATTAGCATGTTGCCTTTTTCAGCCCAAGTTTGTCACCTAGATTTGTTTGTAACGCCAGCAACTTATTGTCGCTGGCTGACTCATAAAATTTTACTTTGCCTCTAAGCCCATATTGAATAACGTAAATCCGAAAATATCGGCATATGCCTCAATGGTTTTGCTGATTGGTGTACCAGCGCCATGCCCGGCATTGGTTTCAATTCTAATCAGCATCGGATTGCTGCCAGTATGTTTGGCCTGTAATTCAGCCGCGAATTTGAAGGAGTGTGCAGGCACAACTCTATCGTCATGATCACCCGTGGTAATCAATGTCGCTGGGTAATTCACTCCGGATTTAACGTTTTGAACTGGCGAATAGCCAAGTAGGTATTCGAACATTTCTTTGCTGTCTTTAGCCGTGCCATAGTCGTATGCCCAGCCAGCACCTGCGGTAAATGTGTGGTAGCGCAACATGTCCAATACACCAACTGCGGGTAATGCGACCCTAAATAGTTCCGGACGTTGTAACATCACGGCACCAACCAATAATCCACCATTTGAACCACCACGTATGGCCAAATAATCAGCCGATGTATACTTTTCTTCAATTAGATATTCGGCAGCGGCGATAAAATCATCGAAAACATTTTGCTTTAATTGTTTAATTCCCGCTTTGTGCCACTTTTTACCGTACTCACCGCCCCCACGTAAATTGGCGACCGCGTACACTCCACCTTGTTCCAACCAAGCAGCGGTGACAGCACTGAATCTGGGTTGCATGCTGATATTAAAGCCCCCGTATCCGTATAGAATTGTTGGGTTAGCAGCTTTCAGTACAAGACCTTTCTTATGGGTGATTATCAGTGGGACCTTTGTGCCATCTTTTGAGGTGTAAAAAATTTGTTTGGATACATAGGCACCACTATCAAATTTCGCTTCTGATTTGCGATAAAGAGATGATTCGCCTGATTTAACATTCAGGCTAAAGATAGTTGTGGGCGTTTTATAGTTGGTAAACGTGTAGTAGAGGGTGTATTGGTCTTTTTTACCGGAAAAACCGCCAGCAGAACCGATTCCAGGAAGAGAAACTTCACGGACAATATTAGCATCTTTATCTATCTGCTGGATTTTTGATATGGCATCAATCATGTATTCTGCAAAAATATAGCCTCCACCTGTGGATACACTCAGTACATTGTCAGTTTCAGGTATAAAGTTCTGCCAATTTTCCGGTCGCGGATCACTGGCATCAACGGAAACAATTCTCTTATTTGGCGCGTCAAGGTTAGTAATCAATAGCAACTTGCTGCCGACACTATCGACTAAGTCGGTATCCGAGCGTGTGTCGTCCAAAATACTCACCAATGGACTATGAGGCTTAGTTAAATCCTTGATATATAGTTTGTTGCCGGAGGTGGACACGGCAGCACTTATCAATAGGTAGTGATTGTCTTCGGTAACTTCACCATACACATAACGATTTTTCTCAGCCTCTGTACCACCGAAAACAAGTACATCATCAGTTTGCTTGCTACCGATTTTATGATAATACAACTTGTGTTGATCCGTTTTTGCCGATAACTCACTGCCTTTAGGTTTGTCATAACTAGAGTAATAAAATCCTAGGTTGCCTAACCATGAAATACCACTGAATTTGAGATCAACTAAGGTACTACTACTTTCTTTCTTGCTTTCAACATCAATAGTAATCGCTTTGCGCCAATCGCTGCCACCTTCCGAAATCAGATAAGTAAGCAGGCTACCATCTTTAGAAAAACTGACATCAGCCAATGAGGTGGTGCCGTCTTTACTGAAGGTGTTTGGGTCAAGAAACATCTGCGGTTCTTGCTCTTCTAACTGACGATAAAGAACAGATTGATTCTGTAATCCGTCGTTTTTGAAGAAATAGGTGTATTTGCCTTCTTTGAAAGGAGCCGTTATTTTTTCGTAATTAAGCAGGGTCTCAAGTCGCTTTTTTAAGGTGTCTCTAAACGGAATTTCTTCCAAATAGTCATAGGTAACCTTATTTTGCGCTGTAACCCACGCACCGGTTTCTTCACTCCTATCGTCCTCAAGCCAACGGTATGGATCGGATATCTGGGTGCCAAAATAATCATCGACTATATCGCCCTGTTGCGTATGCGGATAGGAAGGTGTTTTTATTTGCAAACTTTTACTCTCTGGGGTGGTTTTAGAAACGACTTGCTCTGAGGATTTACCAACACTGCAGCCTGTTATGGCGAGTGCTAAAATTAATGGGAGAACACCACTTTTCATATTATCTCTTTATTTACTAATATCATTTTGAGGCAATTTTATGTCATCCCAAATGTTAATACATAATTAAGATACATTTAGTGGGATCAAGTTTTGTAAGTTTATATTGCCGTATGGGAACAAACTCATGGTGAGCAACGCTGAGAAGCACAGAAATAGATACGCTTACAGGAGTTGCTTATCCCGAACTCAGGTTAATTGGCGGGCTTACTGCCAGTAAACTAGTCTAATGTCTTTCAAACAGAGCGCGATTTCATCAGTTGAACGAGCGTGTTAGCGTGAGTGTCACGTTAATTTTAGTTGTCTATTCTGTAGATAACTTCAATGCTTGGTCCAACGTGGAATGAAAGTGAACAATTGCACTTTCAAATAAGCCAAATTCCAAATAATCATTAGCCCCCGCGGCAAGTCCCTGTTGTCCAGAGAAAATCATACGTCTATCTTCGTCTATCCCTGAATCAGCCACTGCAATCGCTTTATCTAGCAGTGATACTTGCTTAGCGTCATTAGGCTCAATGTCAGTTACTATGTAGGTGATTTGTTTAGTTTTATCGACGGCTAAAGGCTCTAACAATATTACAGCTTTAAAACCAGGATGAGTTGAAATGATGATGTTGGGAAATAGGTGGTATACATAGGTTAATCGAGTGCCTGCTGCCCATTGTGAAACTGGTTTATTGCGTAAGCCCTCTATGGCACGATAAGGAAATGTTACTCGACTGTGTGGGCCAAATTTTTCTACAACGTTGAGGTTGTCATATTGGACTGGATAGAAGGAGCGCGGGTGAGTGGAGCGAATATGGTAGCCTTCAAGAAAGCTTTCTAACACAATCTTCCAATTGGCAAGCAATTCAACATGGGATTCTTCGTGAATCCGGTATCCATCTGCTATCAGTGTTGGTATAGCTGAAAACATATCTAGGTCAGATATTGCATTGTCACCTTGCAAACAAACAAATATCAAGCCCTGTAATTCCTTGCACTTAATCGGTACAAGCCCTCGGGTGCATTTTTCC
>JBLHNW010000075.1:0-11518 GCA_047622205.1 Paraglaciecola sp. | reverse complement strand
GGGCAAAAAATTAAGGTTCCTGAAGATATTGATACACCCAATTTTAGTGACACCTATAAACTTCCCAAGTTGGGTGAGAAAGCCCAAACAGATTTGTTAGGTGAACAGTTGAGTGTGATATCACCATCGTTAGTGTTGCCGTTAGTGACGGGCTCTCATGTTGAAGAGGGCTCTCAGTCAGCCACCGTGTGGTTTGACCAAGTTGACGACAGCCAAGCCCTCGACACTACTGTTTGGAACTCTCTGCTCAGTTTTTTGGAAGAGCAGGGCATAGGGGTTGAATCCTTTGATAAGGAAGCGCAACGATTGGTTTCAGATTGGATGATAATTGAAAAGCTGCAAGACGAAAGTTGGTATAACTGGACCAAAACGGAAGGAAGCATAGGCCAACGATTTGAATTTAATCTTGATATTAAACCTCATGGTCGAACGGCGGCAATACATGTCAAGTTGGTTGATTATAAAGAAATTGATAAAAACAATGTTATTACTACGTTTGAAACTACTGATGCCAGACGCAATGAAGTAGATATTTTAAATAAAGTTATTGGTCACTATGAATATCAGATTAGAGTTGCTGACGCCAAACGTATTCGCGAGATACGCCAAGGTCTGGCGATGGAACTAGGATCTGATAGGGATGGTGACACGGCGTTTATTGTGGACGCAAAATATGATATTGCTTGGCCACGTTTTTTATTGGTACTACGTAAACTTGGCTTCGACGTAAAAGATTATGATAAATCTAACGGGCTGTTGATCGTTAAATATAATGGTTCTACTGAAGGATGGTGGACCAGTTTGTGGTCAGATAATGAAGATAATTTATCGTTGGATAACACTGAGTATCGCTTCAAAATAGGTGACTTGGGACAAAAGACATCAGTCACAGTGCTCGACAACGAAAGTAAACCATTAGCTGACGATAGATTCTCCGAATTGTATAAGACATTTTCACGCACTATGGCGGCAGATGATTTAGATATCTAGCCCGCTACATCTCTTTTACGATTGCCCTAAGGTGCGACAACCGTCAATCCTTAGGATATGAAACTTTGTTCATTACGCCCAAAGAGACCGACGTAACATGAAACTTACTGATAAAGTACTTGCTGTTAATAATGATTTTCCGATTAGGACTGATCTACCGGTACATAGCGGAAAAGTACGTTCTGTTTACTGGTTGTCCGAACAAGACAGTCGTCGACTAATTCAAGAAAAAGCTTACCCAGTACCAGCGGATACGCCTTTAGCTATTATGGTTATCAGTGATCGAATTTCCGCATTTGATTGCATTTGGCATGGTGAGAATGGCTTGCAAGGCGTGCCTGGAAAGGGGGCAGCGTTAAATGCTATTTCTAATCACTGGTTCAGTCTATTTAAGCAGCATGGTCTTGCTGATAGTCATATTTTAGATATCCCCCATCCGTTTGTATGGATTGTACAAAAAGCTAAACCAGTGTTGATTGAGGCAATTTGCCGCCAATATATTACCGGCTCAATGTGGCGAGCCTATGATAAAGGCGAACGGGAGTTTTGTGGCATTAAATTGCCTGATGGCTTAAGCACAGATAGTAAGTTACCGGAATTGTTAATGACACCTTCAACAAAAGGAATCTTGCGCGGGATCGCGGGCGTTTCAGAAGCTGATGATGTGAATGTAACAAGAGCCAATATCGAAGATAACTTCCATGCATTTAATTTTTGTAAAGTACAAGACATTGCACTGTATGAACGGTTGTTAAGAGAAGGCTTTGAACTTATAAGTAATGCTCTGGCTGAATTAGGTCAAATTTTTGTTGATACAAAGTTTGAGTTTGGTTATGTAAAAGATCTTTACGGTAATGACAAATTAATATATATGGATGAAGTAGGAACTCCTGATTCTTCGCGTATATGGGATGCTCAGCAGTATTCTGCCGGAGAAGTTGTAGAAAATTCAAAAGAAGGTTTTAGACAAGTATTACTGGCCTGCTTCCCAGAACCCGATATTCTGCTGAATAAAGATCGTATGGACGAGCGATTTGCATTGGCCCGTGATAATGCTTTACCGGTTGAAGTGTTAATGCAATTATCGAAAACGTACACAGATTTAGCAGAAAAAATAACCGGTCAAAAAATTATCCTTAGTGATAATCCTAAAGCAGACATTATTGCTATTTTGCGCGATCAATACGACCTGATAAATTGAAGGCTTGAAACGGCAGAAGTGTGAACATCTGTAGATAATTTGTAGCTCTTGGCTTTATCCTAACTCTATTTCAATATCGCTGAGTGGTACACAGCAGCAGGGCAGAATTTCGTCATCATCGATATAGGCGAGAGGATCGCTTAAATATTTCACTTCACCACTGAGAAGTTTAGTGCGACAGGCACCACAGAAACCTTCGCGGCAATGGTAATGCGCGTCGATATTTTGCAGTTCAATAGATTCTAATAAAGTTTTTTCTGGCTGATACGGGACAGTTTTATGATGTTTGATATTAATCATAAAACTGTCATCTGTTTCTTTCATGGATAGCTAATTAAAGGTCAAAGCCGCCAAAATCACCCACATTAACCTCAGAATCAATTTGCCCAACCAGGTATGAGCTTATTTCGGATTCTTGGGGAGCTACCTGTACATTGTCTGAGTTTAAGTAGTTATTCATCCAGGGAAGGGGGTTACTTTTTATATCGAAAGGCTGCCCCAAGCCAATAGCTGACATGCGGTGATTGGCAATAAATTCAACGTATTGACATAAAATGTCCTTATTCAGGCCGATCATAGAACCGTGTTGGAACAGATACGCAGCCCATTCTTTTTCTTGTTCTACGGCATTCATGAAAATCGCAGTGGCCTGTTCTTTACATTCTTCTGCTATTTCAGCCATTTCTGGATCGTCCTTGCCTTTTGCCCACAAGTTTAAAATGTGCTGGGTAGAGGTTAGGTGAATATTTTCATCACGGGCAATCAGGCGAATAATTTTCGAATTGCCTTCCATTAATTCCCGCTCAGCAAATGCAAAAGTGCAGGCGAATGAGACGTAGAAACGTATTGCTTCTAGGGCATTAACTGAGTTCATACAAAGATATAGTTTTTTCTTTAACTCGCGCATTGTAATGTTGTAAGTAGTACCTTGAACCTGATGTATACCTTCACCCAGGGTTTGCCAAAGCTGTGTGTGAAATATTAAGTCATCGTAATACTGGGAGATGTCTGCAGCGCGTTTTTTAATTTCTTCATTTTCAACGATGTCTTCAAAAATGCTACTAGGATCGCCAAATAAGTTACGTAAAATATGGGTGTATGAGCGGGAGTGGATAGTTTCAAAAAATGACCATGTCTCGACCCAGGTTTCTAACTCAGGAATTGAAATGATGGGTAAAAATGCAATATTTGGGCTACGTCCCTGAATTGAATCGAGCAGGGTTTGATATTTAAGGTTGGAAATGAAAATATGCTTTTCGCTATCGCTGAGTTTCTGGAAGTCAGAGCGGTCTTTACTGACGTCCACTTCTTCAGGTCGCCAGAAAAAGCTGATTTGTTTTTCAATCAATTTCTCAAAGATGACATGTTTCTGCTGGTCAAAGCGAGATACGTTAACCGGATTACCAAAAAACATAGGTTCGTTTAGAGGATTATTGCTGACTTGATTGAAAGTTGTATATTTCATTAATGTATTTTTGCCATATTTGTAGAGAACAACTCTCCATTGATTCTTTATCAGAGCGCCAATGGAGATGTCTTATTATATTTTACAGGCGCCGCCAGCACAGTCGTCGTCTTCTTCGACAATCACTTCTTTAGGCACAAACTTTGTGGATTTCAACTCGTTTTGAGAAGAATCAGACGCACCATCACGAGTGTTATGATAATAAAGTGTCTTAACCCCCAGTTTGTATGCAGTGAGTAGATCCTGTAGCAACAGTTTCATAGGCACTTTGCCGCCGTCATATTTGCCCGGGTCATAACTGGTGTTAGCAGAAATGGTCTGATCAACAAATTTTTGCATAATAGCCGTTAACTGCAAATAACCATCATTAGAGGGAAGATCCCACAATAATTCATATTTGTCTTTTAGCCTTTCATACTCAGGCACCACTTGTTTCAACACACCATCTTTACTGGATTTAATGCTGATATGACCACGTGGTGGTTCTATACCATTTGTTGCATTAGATATTTGTGATGAGGTTTCTGAGGGCATCAAAGCCGACAAGGTACTATTACGTAAACCGTATTGTTTGATATCCGCACGTAAAGAATCCCAATCGCAAAGTAGAGGTTCATTGCAGATAGCATCAAGTTCTTTTTTGTAGGTATCAATCGGCATTAAGCCTTGATAGTAAGTGGTCTCGTTAAACTTAGGACAGGCGCCTTTTTCTTTTGCTAAATTGCAGGAAGCTTTCATTAAATGGTATTGAATGGCTTCAAAGGTTCTATGGATCAAGCTATTGGCACTGCCATCAGAATATTTGACGCCATTTTTAGCCAGATAATAGGCGAAATTAATCACTCCGATACCCAAGGTGCGCCGACCAATTGATGCATTATAGGCTGCGGGTACAGGGTAATCCTGATAATCCAGCAAACTATCTAGCGCCCGTACTGAAAGGTCTGCCATTTCCGCAAAATCGTCAAGATTTTCAATCGCGCCTAAATTGAAGGCTGAAAGAGTACATAGAGCAATTTCACCGTTTTCATCGTTTACATGCTCCAGTGGTTTCGTCGGTAGGGCAATTTCCAAACATAAATTGCTCTGCCGCACGGGGGCAAGTTTTGGGTTAAAAGGACTATGAGTATTACAGTGGTCAACATTTTGTAAGTAAATACGGCCGGTACTGGCACGCTCTTGCATAAATATGCTGAACAACTCAACTGCCTTAATTTGTTTTTTACGAATCGAGGCGTCAAGTTCGTATAGACAATATAAGCGTTCAAATTCTTCCTGATCAGCAAAAAACGCGTCATAGAGTCCAGGCACGTCAGAAGGGCTAAACAAGGTGATATGCTGATCTTTGATTAAACGTTGATACATTAATTTATTAAACTGCACGCCATAGTCGAGGTGACGCACACGGTTTTCTTCCACCCCGCGATTGTTTTTAAGCACCAACAATGACTCAACTTCCAAATGCCACAAAGGGTAGAATAGGGTGGCAGCACCACCACGTACACCGCCTTGTGAGCAACTTTTAACTGCGGTTTGAAAATGCTTATAAAAAGGTACACATCCGGTATGGAATGCTTCGCCGCCCCTAATAGGGCTACCTAGCGCACGAATGCGACCAGCATTAACTCCGATACCAGCACGTTGACTCACATATTTAACAATTGCACTCGCAGTGGCGTTGATTGAGTCAAGACTATCACCGGCTTCAATCAATACGCATGAGCTGAATTGTCTAGTGGGAGTTCTCACTCCGGCCATTATAGGAGTAGGTAGTGAGATCTTGAATTCGGACGTGGCATCATAAAAACGCTTGATGTAATCCATGCGCGTATCTTTCGGATAATTAGCAAATAAGCAGGCGGCAACCAAAATATATAAAAACTGGGCGCTTTCGTAAATTTCACCGGTTACTCTGTTTTGTACCAGATATTTACCTTCAAGCTGTTTCACAGCTGCGTAACTAAAATGCATGTCTCGCCAGTGATCAAGATATGCACCCATTTCATCAAATTCGTCAGAGGTGTAATCTTCAAGTAAATGTTGGTCGTATTTACCTTTCTTAACCATTAACTGAACATGCTCTTTCAAGCCTGGAGGAGTAAATTTTCCGTAGGCTTTTTTACGTAGATGGAAGATCGCTAAACGAGCAGCCAGATATTGATAATCAGGTGCATCAGTTGATATAAGATCAGCCGCAGAACGGATCAATGTTTCATGAATGGCTTCAGTCTTTATGCCATCGTAAAATTGTATGTGAGCTTTAATTTCTACTTGAGATACTGAGACATTATTTAAGCCTTTAGCAGCCCAGGTAATAACTTTGTGTATTTTTTCGAGATCAATGGTTTCTCTCTCACCGTTACGTTTGGTGACGAATAGATTGTTATTCATGTTTTAGCCGTTTTTTATTATGTTTAGCGCCACATGGGAAACCAGCCTTGCACTAGCATCGATCCCAAAGTTATTTCGGTTAGCAATCAGGTATTTTAGTTGATTCCTTGCTGAATCATTTTTGTTGTTCGGTGTTTACTAACGGAACACAAGATAATGGGGTTTAATGTTGATTGCAACCCAATATATGGTGGTTTTGTGTGCAGTTTGGGCACTTAGCACTTATAGGTTAGTAGAGACTCACCTATAACCGCCAAGCAGTCTGAGCTTGAGACGATTGCAAGCTGTTTTTAGTTTATTTATTTCCTGCTAAACTTTTTTATTGTAAAAATGCTGGGCTTATAATATCACGATATATAGTGGTGTATTCATTGCGAGGCACTACATATTGTGTTTGGAGTCAAATGTGGTCGAGTAATCTTTCAGCACTGATAATTTCTAAGTCCGCATTCCAACTGTCAGTATGATGTTGTATATCGATATATCCATACCTTGCCAAAACACTGTACATGTTAGCGGCATTCGCAGCTTCAATATCCCGTTCTGCGTCACCAACATACCAGGTACGATCAACCTCTACATTCAGTTGCTTTGCGGCATGAATAAGAGGTAAGGGATGCGGTTTACGTTGGGGCAGGGTATCGCCACTTATAACTATCTGAGAATGTTTAAAAATTGCAAAATTTGGCAGCAGTAAATCAGTCAACCAACCAGGTTTGTTTGTGACAATTCCCCAGGGAATATTCGCCTGGTTCAAATTTTCCAATAAGTACTCAACACCTGCAAAAAAAGTAGTGTCGACACAAATATTTTGTTGGTAAAAATCTAAAAATTGTTGCCTTAATGTAGGGAAATCGAAATCTTTTAGTTCGTCTGCAAAGCCTAGTTCAAGTAATCCTTTCGACCCATCTGAGGCAATGTTGCGATATCTGGAAAACGGACACTCAGGGCGATCATAGGTCCTCAAAACCTGATTAAGTGCATTGCCCAAATCTTTCGCGGTGTCGAGTAAGGTGCCATCGAGATCAAATAATATCGCACTTGGAGACGGCATTTTATTGCTCACCAATATGTTGGCAGTGAACAATATAATTTACATCCACATTATGTTCCGACAGATAATACTGCTGGCTGATGACGTTTAAATGTAATCCGGTCATGTGCCGCACAATCAATGGATTAGAATCGATCCAATTGATGAGCTCTGAAGGCTTAATAAACTTGTCATGTTGATGTGTGCCTTTAGGAACCAATTTTAAAACCTGTTCTGCCCCAACTATCGCCATCAGATACGATTTAATATTCCTATTTAATGTTGAGAAAAAAACCTCACCACCGGGTTTAACTAATTGACTGCAGGCTCTAATTACGGACGCAGGATCAGGCACATGTTCAAGCATTTCCATACAGGTCACTACATCATATCGAGCAGGAAATTGCTCAGCGAACGTTTCAGCAGTACTTTGTTGATAATCTACTTTTAAACCGGATTCCAAACCATGCAGGCGGGCCACTTCCAGGGGAGCTTCCCCCATATCAATCCCGGTTACATTTGCACCTAGCCGTGCCATACTTTCCGCCAGAATTCCACCGCCACAACCGACGTCTAACACATTCTTACCTGTTAGGCCGTGAGCATGCATAGCAATATAATCGGTGCGCAGCGGATTGATTTGATGCAGAGGTTTAAACTCTCCTTGCATATCCCACCATCTGGACGCTAGATCAGAAAACTTTTTAATTTCTACCGGGTCGACATTTTGGTTGCTGGTCATTTATTGTTCCTAAAATTTTTGTCAGGCTATTATAGCCAGCAATTTAGTAGTGTAGCCAGCCAATTTAAATCGTAGATATGACACTAATTTACCTAGTTGGATACTATATAGACGTTTTTTGCTGGAATCTCGGCTATTCATTTTTGATTGTCAGTGATAGTATTAAGGGCTTGAAAAGAACAATATTTGTTTGTTTGAAATCTACTTAGATTTGAGTCCTAGCTTAAATGTAGCGACAGATATTTTTCTCCTTCTATTTCTAATGTTAATCTAATATTAACTCTAATAATAATGACTAGGGACAAGGCTGTATATGACTGAAAACGCCGGAGAAATTCTTCCTATTAATATTGAGGAAGAACTTAAAACCTCTTACCTTGATTATGCGATGAGCGTTATTGTTGGCAGGGCACTGCCAGACGTAAGAGATGGCTTAAAACCGGTTCATCGCCGGGTTTTATTTGCCATGAACGAACTAAAAAATGATTTTAACAAACCTTATAAAAAATCTGCCCGCATAGTCGGTGACGTAATTGGTAAATATCACCCCCACGGTGACTCAGCGGTTTACGATACGATTGTACGTATGGCCCAGCCTTTTTCGTTGCGTTATATGCTGGTTGACGGCCAGGGTAACTTTGGTTCCGTTGATGGTGATTCTGCTGCGGCAATGCGATATACCGAAATTCGCATGGCGAAAATTGCTCATGAATTACTCGCTGACTTAGAGAAAGAAACGGTTAATTTCGTACCTAACTACGATGGTACTGAATTTATTCCCGAAGTGTTGCCTACCAGAGTCCCCAACCTGCTAATTAATGGTTCTTCTGGTATTGCAGTGGGTATGGCGACTAACATTCCACCTCATAACCTGACTGAAGTGGTTAACGGCTGCCTGGCTTTAATTGATAACCCAGAATTGACTATCGAAGAATTGATAGAATATATACCCGGTCCTGATTTCCCTACTGCTGCATTTATTAGTGGACGCCAGGGAATTGAAGAAGCTTATCGAACCGGTCGCGGCAAAATTTATATGCGCGCCAGGGCTGAAATTGAAACTGAAGATAATGGCAAAGAAACCATTATTGTTCATGAACTCCCTTATCAAGTTAATAAAGCGCGGTTGATTGGCAAGATAGCTGACCTGGTCAAAGAGAAGAAAATTGAAGGCATTTCAGCATTACGTGATGAGTCAGACAAAGACGGTATGCGTATTGTGGTTGAAGTGCGCCGTAACGAGTCAGGAGAAGTGTTACTAAACCATTTGTATTCGCAAACACAGTTACAGACTGTGTTCGGGATCAATATGGTCGCGTTGGACAAAACCCAGCCTAAATTATTTAACTTGATGGATATCCTCAAGGCATTTGTATTACATCGCCGTGAAGTTGTCACAAGAAGAACCGTTTTCGAATTAAAGAAAGCCCGTGAACGAGCTCATATTCTGGAAGGTTTAGCGATAGCATTGGTGAATATCGATCCAATCATTGCAATGATAAAGGCATCAAAAAGCCCGGCAGAAGCCAAAGTGTCATTAACAGCCCAAGGTTGGTCATTAGGTGATGTAGCAGAAATGCTTGAGCGTGCCGGTGATAATGCAGCGCGACCTGATTGGTTAGAACCAGAATACGGTATCCGCGATGGCTTATACTTTTTAACAGAACAACAAGCGCAAGCTATATTGGATCTGCGTTTAAACAAACTTACCGGCTTAGAGCACGATAAAATTCTGTCTGAATACAGAGAGTTGCTCGACGTTATTGCGGAGTTATTGCATATATTGGCTAGTGCTGAACGTTTGATGGAAGTGATACGCGAAGAGTTAGTTTTAATTCGCGAACAATATGGTGATGCACGTCGCACTGAAATTACTGCGGCTACTCATGATATCGATATTGAAGATCTGATCGAGCAAGAAGATGTGGTTGTCACTCTGTCCCGCGAAGGGTATGTGAAATATCAAAAACTCAATGATTACGAATCACAACGTCGTGGTGGCAAAGGTAAATCAGCTACCAAGATGAAAGACGAAGATTTCATTGAAAAACTCTTAGTTGCAAATACTCATGATCATATCCTGTGCTTCTCGACTAGGGGTAGATTATATTGGTTAAAAGTTTATCAATTGCCATTGGCCAGTCGAAATGCTCGTGGGCGTCCGATAGTCAATATTCTTCCGCTGGAAGAAGGTGAGCGTATCACTGCGATATTGCCAATCAAAGAGTTTGTGGAAGACAAATTTGTATTAATGGCTACCGCAAACGGAACGGTCAAGAAAACCGCATTGACGTCCTATTCCAGACCTAGAGCTAATGGTATTATTGCTGTTAATCTAAATGATGGTGATGAGCTTATCGGTGTAGATATCACTGATGGCAACAGTGACATTATGTTGTTTTCTGATGAAGGTAAAGTAGTTCGTTTTAATGAGAAACAGCGTGATTCTGAAACCGGTGCAGTGAAACTCGATGCTGAGACGGGTGAAGAATTAATGGCTCTTAGACCAATGGGCAGAACGGCCACTGGTGTCAGAGGTATACGCCTCAAAGACGGTCAGAAGGTGGTCTCGTTAATTGTTCCTCAAGGTGATGGAGCGATATTGACTGCCACTGAAAATGGTTTCGGTAAACGTACACCAGTAGCTGATTATCCTGCCAAGAGCAGAGCCACTCAAGGTGTCGTTTCAATTAAAGTCTCCGATCGAAACGGTAAAGTTGTTGGTGCGGTACAAGTTAACGAGAGTGATGAGATCATGTTGATTAGTGATCAGGGCACACTAGTTCGTACTCGTGTTAGCGAGGTATCTACTGTTGGACGTAACACCCAAGGCGTGCGATTAATACGTACCGTTGAAGGTGAACATGTAGTTGCTTTACAGCGTATTGATGAAATCGAAGAACTTGCAGTTAACGAAGAAGAGCTTGTTGAGACTGCAGATACAATTGAATCGACAGATGGCGAAAGTAGCGCAGCTGAAGATGGAGATTCAAACGACGAATAAGTGACTCATGTCATGTATAAGAGCTTTACTGATATACAGATGTTATTGACTTAAATGTAGTTTATGATCTTTTAATATTAAAACGAGTGGCTATTGGCCACTCGTTTTGTTTCTGATGTTCGATTTTTTTGGGAAATAATGTCAAAGGTATTTAATTTTTCCGCGGGACCAGCGATGTTGCCAGAAGAAGTAATGCAACAAGCGCAAAATGAGTTTCTTAACTGGCAACAGCAAGGTTGTTCAGTGATGGAAATGAGTCATAGAAGTAAAGAGTTTATCCAGGTTGCTGAGCAAGCTGAACATGATCTTCGTGAGCTTTTAGATGTTCCTGATAACTACAAAGTATTATTTAGCCATGGTGGGGGTAGGGGACAGTTTTCAGGTGTCCCTCTCAATCTTTCAAAAGCCACTGATCAGGCAGATTATTTAGACAGTGGATCGTGGTCAAAGGGCGCTATTAAAGAAGCCGGGAAATATCTGAATGTGAATGTACTGGCAGGAACTACATTAGTTGATGGTCAGGTCAAAATGTCAGAGCAGTTCCAGTGGCAGTTAAATTCAGGAGCGGCATATTTTCACTACTGCCCAAATGAGACAGTCGAAGGGGTAGAGATAGATTGGATACCAAACACAGGAAATGTGCCTTTAGTTGCTGACATGTCTTCTAATATCCTGTCAAAACCCATAGACGT
>JBLHNW010000074.1:0-11708 GCA_047622205.1 Paraglaciecola sp. | reverse complement strand
TTACTTTGCAAAGCTAACATAGCTACTAAGTCTTTGCCTGAGTGATGAAATTGGTATACATGGGGGATTCAAAATCCCCTGCTTCGCGGCGTGTCGGTTCGAGTCCGACCTCAGGTACCATTATTTAGAGCCCTGTTCTTAATTGAACGGGGCTTTTTTTATGGTTATAATTCAATCCTTCCTATCTTCAGTATTGGTCAGTGAACGTCAGTACTGGCGAGGCTTTGAATCATAAATCAGAATCAATTTCTTATCTGCAATAAGCCATTACATTACACATAATCCTGAGCCATTTTAGCCATAGAGACTCTTTAGATTTATCCTCATAACCTTTTCCTGTCTATCTCCGGTAAATCCAAGTGAAAATTTAGTGCCCGCCGAAATCCAAGGCTTAGCAACAAGGTCCGGTAGTTTCCAAAACAGCAATCAATATAGCCATGCGTTTGAAGAAGCCTTTTCTGGTACTTCTCTGGTCAATATGTGTGATTTTTGGCACTAGATGAAAGTGTTTCAGGCTTGAGGTTCTGGGTAAAACTTGGTGTATATGAACTTAGGCATGCAGGCATTTTTCTTGATGTGATGCCTTAACTTATACCGCAATAACATTCTTCTCAGCTTCATATTATTTCTTTGATTACCATCCTTAAATGGAGAACCAAAGATGAAAAAACAATTTAAGTTCACCACCTCACTTCTTAAATCCCTCCCTCAAAATGACATCAATGCTTCATCCACAGAACTTGAGTTTTCCGATACTGAAGTGATTGGCCTTAAGTGTCTATCGGGCAAGACTGACAGCAAGCGCTTCTTATTGCGGTATCAATTTAATGGCACCAAACGCAGCATTACCATTGGCCGCTTTCCCGATGTAGATCTGAACTGTGCAAGGAAGATTGCTCGTCAGTACAAGGTACAAATTGCTCAAGGTGAAGATCCTAGACAGGCAAGGGATATGACTCGGTTAATGCCTACGGTGGGTGAGTTCTTCTGGAATTCTTATTTACCGTTAGCTAAGAAGCGCAAGCGAACATGGGCTGATGATGAGCAGCGATTTCAATACCACTGCAAGACCATAGCCCATCTTAAGTACTCTGAGCTTACCGCCAACCATGTGATGAAAATACAACTGGATATGAATACTGCCACTAAATCCCGCGATGCCTATGCTCCTGCTACGTGTAATCGTGTGACGGCATTACTCAAGACCATGGGAAAGCTGGCCGTTCAGTTACTGGATATCACTAATGTTGCGGAACGGGTTCGGTTGTTTCCTGAAGATAATGCCCGAAGTCGTTACTGCGATGTAGAAGAAACACGCCGCATTGTCAGGGCGGCACTGGCTTATCACTGTAAAAGCAGCGGTTCATTTATCGCCTTGCTGTTTATGATAGGTTGCCGAGAGTCTGAGCTTAGATATCGGGTATGGTCAGATATTGATTTGGATAACGGTACGCTGCGCATACCTCGCACCAAGAATGGCAGCTATCACATTATCTACTTGTCGCAATTTATGGTCACGATATTGAAAGATATCCCCAGAGTGCCTCATAACCCGTATGTCTTTCCTGGTAACAAAGATGGCAGACCGATATCGGAATCTCGTTATGCTTTTAAGTACATCAAAAACCAAGCTGGAATAGCTAATCCCGATGAAGTGGTACTTCATACCGCTAGGCATTCTGTTGCCAGTAACTTAATTTCTAACGGTGTAGATATTAGCTCAGTACAGAAGCTGCTCAACCATCGTTGCATTGAAAGCACGTTACGTTACGCGAAACTCAGTGAGGGTTCTCAGCGCGAAACTGTGGAGTCAATGTCCGCGCTTATTACACATCACACATCATAGAATCCTGCCTCTAACACTTTTCCGCCCCTTCAACCGACTAGTAAGCCCCATGTTCATCTTGAACATGGGGCTTTTTAACATCTGGAGACTAACCCATGAAGCTAATTAAACAACTACAGCAAATTCATTCACTCGATTTACCTGCCGGAATTAAGGAAGCCCTCATTTATCACCTAACAGAGCCCTTTAACTTTGATATCAACGTGGCTCAAGCGGTATGGGATGAGCTCGATACAAGTCTCTACTGTGTCGAGTCTGCCGATACCGATAGCTCACTGGCACGTGAGGATGACGTTACGCAGTCTGCTTTGCAGTTTTTGAATGTCTACCCTGAATTTGTCGATGCCATTACGAGCGAAGGTGATGCAGCTTACCTGCTAGCGCTTGCCATCTTTACCAGCGATGGAGGGGGGAGTTACCTCTTCGCTCCCATGGATAGTGAGCTTCAAATTATTATCGAATTGAAAACCCAACTACAGAATCAACCCAACCCATAAGGAGTTCGTTATGTCGAACAACAAAGTAGCAAAACCGCAGGCTAAACTTGGCGCTGATACATTGGCCAAGAGTGAAGTGCCTGATATGCCAGTAGTAGTGGTAGCCGGTGAATCAATACCAACGAGTGTCACCGAAAAGTACCTACTTGGATACACCTTAGTGCTTGAACATGGTAAGGCGTTAACGTTAAGTCCGAAAACTCAAAAGCATGTCTTCTATCAGATTGCGACACAAGACGATGATGGTTCGCTTCATATCCGGTTAAGTGGTAACGAAGGTGGCGGCTTACATTCCAAGGAATGGTTATCCGTTAAATCTATCACCGATTTGCTGGATAGCATGGAAAACCAACAGATCAAAAGTACCGTGCTTAAACCGGTGTTCAAGGGGGGAAGTGCAAACAATGCCGCCTTCCTTGCAGCAGTGTTACGCAGTGATGGGATTGGGTTATTAAGCCAGTCAGACAAGAGTGTCTTTATTCATCAGTTGTCCGTTGACTATGCACAGCGAAAAGAAGCGCTTATCAAATTAGCGAATGGACCCGCTGATTAACTCAGTTATCTCCTCATATCACCTTTCATACCGCTCAGCCTTACTGAGCCCCCCTTAACTCCAAACTCAAAGAGACAACATTATGCACTTAACATTTCATGTTGATCGTTTACGGCTGCCTGTATCTGTGATGTTACATCAGGTACTGAGTGAGCTTGCCCTTCAAAAAGGCAATGTCACACCGTTAACGAACGCTCTGACATTTAATTTTAGACACACCCCTTACAATGCAGAAGATGGAGGTTGGCATCCTGTTGAGATCCGTATTCAGCAAACGGCTGGCGTGTGGCGGTTTTGCTACATTACCGATTTTAGCTATCAAGGATCCTCTGATGCTGAATTGGCTAAAGAAGTGGATTTTGATTTTGAACATGGAGTCGCTTCTATTTTGTTCTGTAAGCCATCGCCAATATGTGATTCGGACGTGATGGACTTCTATTATTTATGGGAGTCCAATTTCTTATCCTATTTCAGCATGGAGGTCTTTGACGAAATCGAAGTTACAGCTGAAAAACTAATGAAGTGTTAAAAGACCGGAGACAGACAGGAACACTAAGTCTGTTTTTAACTATCACACGTGCCTCGCCATTAGCCCACGCTGTACTGGGGGCTATGGTGAGGCGCTTGTGGTTTTACCCAAAGTCACGGCGGATACACCATCCGTCAAATTTAACAGGAGGTTCAATGCAGAAATCGCACATTACAAAAGCAAATAAAACGGGAGCTGTCACGATAAGCAAAACCAGTGATGGTGTTAGCTATGATATTCGCGCCAGTCGTAAAGGGGCATTAAAAGGCGCTGCAACAGGGATTGTTATCGGAAGATGTTTTGGTCCTGCTGGTATGGTCACTGGCGCAATAATAGGTGGCACATTAGGTTATGTGCTGGGGAATGATAGCGATTAAGTAAATAAGAAAAAGAAGATGCTGAGTCTTCTTTTTTTTTTTTTCAGTAAGGAAGATAAAGGGATCCGATTAATAGCGTGTTAATGATTCACGGAAACGTGAGCGCTGAACATATCGCGCAACAGGATGATGAAAGTATCGTAGAGGAGGGGATAATAGTCATTATCCCATACGGTGATGTGACACCTAGTTTGAATTACCAAAAATACAGCCGGAAATAATAGAGTGTTATCGAAGGGTGTAATTTTTCTGTATGGGTATGTTACTTGGTATACCCACCTATATCAGACATAAAATTTGCAGACACGATGCTGATACTGGCATGTCTAACTTGGACAAATGTAAATGGAAATTGATGGTGTCATATAGGGGGTATACATACCCATTACTATCGAATCACACCTTCTGATAAGACTAATTTGTAATTATTGGACAATCTCTTTGCACGATTAATTGCGCTGGTCCTACTGTTCCTAGGTGGATTAGTTTGTTTTTTGAGCTGTTGATACAAGGGTGAAAAATAAATTACTTGTCGTTTTTTGTTTGAATTTATCATCTCTAAAACTTTCTTAAGGGTTCGGCAGCTTAGAGAACTTTTTTGTACATTCTCGCCTTGTTTTAATGTGTGTAAATTCATACTTTTCAGTAGCTTACTGGCTGTTGTTTTATTCTTGATATGGGGTATTATTCAATCGAACCGAGGCGCCGCGGGGATTGTTACTCACTCACTTACTTATAAAAGGACCGCATCATGAACAACACCACAACCACTTCAGCGTTCGTCTTACTGCCGACTGGCGATGCAATGCGTAAAGCACTCATCGGAGCTTGTTCTCATTACAAGGACCACGGCTTGATGATCCTTAACAACGTTGGCGAAAAATTATTGTGGGTTCCCGAGCCCGATAACGCCAAAGCCGCTGCTATGCGTGACGAAATCGTTAATGCACTAATCTCGTAGTTTCCCCCTAATTTACCTCTTGTTGATTGAAGTGCCCTTTCTGATGGGTAGGGCACTTCGTACTCTAAAATTTACTTAGGAGCCAATGAAGATGGCTATTCCTCGCGAGATTGATTTACATATTTTCAACGATGCATCTGGACTTGATGCCATGATTAATATCCCCGTGGCTAATACACCATTAATGACCTTTATTAACGAACCGCCTTTAGACCCTTTTACTGTTGGCAACGAAGTTTATAAACCCATGAGCCTCGAATGGGCTAATGGAGAGGCGGTTTATCTAGGGCTTGATACCGAATACGTTTATAGCTCTGTTAGGGGGTATAACGAAATACTCAGCTATCAAGTTTTTGCGCAAACAACACTGGGCCAATATTCCACAATGATATTCCCCAAAAGTGGTGCTAAGAATCACCGTTTAGAATTTGATGCCCTGGTTGGGAGTGTGCTTGATGAAATGTTCGAGCAAGGACTCATTGATCAAGTGCCAAAGCAGATAATTGTATTTGGGCATTTCCTGCGGTCTGACATCACTAACTTTTCTGACTTCTGGAAGAACCAGAAAACTACATTACGTGGGTTACGCCGAACCGTTGCCTCTGCGCAGACTGACTATGGCGTTGATATTCATGCCCTTGGAAAGCGTAAGGCTGGTAAAGACCCTCAAGTTATTGAAGCCCCATCTGGTGAGAAGTATCGCACTCAGGTTCGTTTCGTTGACACCCTAGCGCTAAGTCCTGGTGGGGCTGGCTTAGCTGTGATTGGCGAAATGGTTGGCTTGCCTAAGTTGGAGTTACCCCCCTCTTATTCCAAAGCGAATATGCGCAAATTCATGGATGAACAGACTAGTTTGTTTGAGGCATATGCGATGCGCGATGCTGAGATTGCATTGGCTTATGGTCTGCGAATGTTCAAGTTTGCCTCGACTGAATTGGGGTTATCTAAGTGCCCCGTTACTTTAGGTGCTATGGGTGTGTCCGTTTTTCAGAAGATGCTGAAAGATGCTGGTATTGGGAAACACGAAGCTTTTGGTGAAAAAATTGTGACTACTCAGCGTTGGAATCCACAACTAGGTCGTCCCCATACTAAAAAAGAGCATGTGCCAACTGAAGCACGCCACTTGTTCGAGACGCTTGCAATTAGGTCCTATATGGGCGGACGTAATGAGTGTTTCACCTGTGGTCCGTCTCCTGAAGGCATTTATTACGACTTTGACCTTAGCGGTGCTTATACCACTGGGATGGTTGATTTGCTTCCATTGGACTATGACAACTGTTCTATGTCTAAAAATATTGATGCTTTCTGCGGGCATGTTTGTGGCTTCGCCCGTGTTCGGTTTTCTTTTCCAGAGGGTACGCGTTTTCCATGTTTGGCTGTACATCATGAGCTGTATGGATTGTATTTTCCTCTAACAGGCGAGACGTATTGCACCGCGCCTGAAATGGAAGTTGCCCACAATATGGGCGCAACTATCGAGATCCTACAAGGGGTTATCATTCCTTGGATGCCAGCAAGTGAACCGCTGTTTCTTCCATTTGTACAACTGATTCGTGAGAAGCGAGCTTCTTACCCTAAGAAAAGTTTTGACGAGTTGATGTGGAAGGAAATTGGAAATTCGCTTTATGGTAAAACTGCTCAGGGATTACGGGAGAAGACCGCCTTTGAATTGGCGAGTGGTTTGAGCAAAGACATACCACGTTCCGCTGTGACAAATCCGTATTTTGCT
Source organism: Paraglaciecola sp. (assembly GCA_047622205.1). GTDB lineage: Bacteria > Pseudomonadota > Gammaproteobacteria > Enterobacterales > Alteromonadaceae > Paraglaciecola. The sequence goes on along the minus strand of JBLHNW010000074.1, from coordinate 5,216 downwards.
GCACACACCACTGGTTTTATTCGTGCCGTTATAGGCGAGCTTTTAGCTTCAGTACCTGGCCATCGTCAAGTCATTAGCGTTACCACAGATGGTTTCCTTACTGATGCGCCGATAAATGAACTCTGCCTGACTGGCCCGATCTGCACTCGTTTTAATGCGCACGACTTAATCGTAATCACCCCGAAAAACAATGGAGCTATCTCATGATCAATCATACTGAATTTATTAAGCGCTACTACTACGAAGTTAGTCGTAAAGCATGTCGAGGTGCTCCTGCTGCTCTTGTGGAGTTTGATACTGTTCGACATTTTGTGACAAAGGACCATGGTGACATTGAAAACATTGCCGAAATCCGTGAGATGTTTGATTATGCTGTGTCTATGAAACCTAACTGGGGGTGTAACGAGTTAAAGAACATAATGAATAATACCTTGCGGGAGTTTAAGTTATGCTAGTTGAAAAACACAGAGTCGCGCAAGTAATAGCCATGAAAACTAGAGGGCAGATCACTGCTCAAGCTATTGAAGGACATCCAGCTCTGTTAGCTAAGGCAGGTATAAAACCTCCATGTCCTTTTAGCGAACATAATCGTTACATGATTGATTTATACCTTGAGCGACAGCCAAATCAAATGACCGACAATAGTCATCTGATATCTACCACTGAACAGTGGCTAAATGAGTCAGATTTAGTGATGTTGAAAAAAGAGCGTCGATTGAATTTGGAATTCGACTTTAAACGAAAGCTTATAAATCCTCGTATGATTGCCGTTGATGGTCGAGAGCATATAGCCTTTGATAGCTCACCTTGGCGTAGTGCCGACGAAGCCCAGTCGGCCCGTGTTCTGTTTGATGGATGGCGAGCTGACAATTGCTTGAAGACAATGTCTGACTGGGAATCATGGCAAGATTTTTATGAGAGTGCCATAACGACCAAGGGTACAGGTATCAAGGTGACGACAGAGGGTTCTGTTGGTTTGTTGCGGCGGATATTCATACGTGCTGCTGTGCAAAAATATTGGGGGTGTGATAGTGGGTTAACTTATAAAGCTTTAGCTGAACAGTTAACAGTGATGGGATATAAGACCACGACAGATGAATGTAAAAATGCCAAGCGGTCTAAGTTGCCCGAGCATGCAGTACCCGTAACAATACGGTCAATGCGGTTAACTAAGGTACTGTTGAACCACTATCCTACGATGGATTTGTTTAAATTATTTCCAAAAGGGCGTTTGGATGACGTTATGCACCTATTAGGTGAGTTAGTGTAAGATGCTCGTATTGGATGTAGAGGGAGGAACTCCCTCTACATCATTGTCTCATATTGATGTTTTAACTGTATTGGCTCGCATCCGTAATGAAATTATATTCTTTTATATATTAATAGCTTTGATTTAAGTATAAGGCCTCGTTTTAGTTGTTTATATTGTTATAACGTATTGACGGAGAGTGTTATGGATTTGTATAAAAAGGAATTTGGAGCTCAATTTGAATTGGGTTTTGATTTAACTAAATATGGTTGGCTGACTGATAAAAGTTGGCATAACGACGTATGCCCTAGTTTTACTTATAAAACTAGAGACGGATATTTTATCTTGTGGGTTGATTTTATTGATATTGAGAGCAGAGAGCTTGAACAGTGTCGTTATACTGTTACTAATGCAATAAATGAAGGTGATGAAGAGCATCCAGAAGTTTATAGCTCTAATGATGGTATAGCCATTTTTAGTAGTGATCATGGTTATGATTTAATTGAGTTTTTAGACTCATTGGTGAATGTTGATTAACAACTATTTACTAGTGTTTTGAGTTATCTCCTTCAAATTCGACGTTGAAATGGTTCGGTGCTGGTATCTAACCGGCATATTTTTTTTTAGTATGAGGACGATTTCATCACTGAATACTATTTCTTTCTGTTTATTCTAATGACAGATTTCGGGCTTTTACTTACAAAAAAAGGCAAAATCAACTACACTTCTCAACCTCCTTAATGCTGTATAAAAATACAGGTGTATCAGTAGGCATAAATGAACGTATTACCTATGTATGAAGATCTAGTAGCATATATCTCTAGAGAAACGATTGCTAAAAATCCAGAGTTGGCCCTGAAAGCCGAGATGCTAGCATCTATTACACATTGGCTTCATAATGGAGAAATAAATTTCAGTTTTAAAACCGATGAATTAGTTAATTTTTGGCAAATCTGTGTTTTGGATTTTTGCTGTGTTCGTAATGTTGATTTTGAGCAGATTCTTTCAGAAATTCGGTTTTATCCGGATGCTAATGATTTCACTTTTATTGATCTTTTTGCTGGTATCGGCGGTTTTAACCTTGCCCTTCAGCGTAATGGTGGGCGTTGTGTTTTTTCTAGTGAGTGGGATAAATCTGCAAAAACTACCTATTTTAAGAACTACGGGAAAATGCCATTTGGTGATATCAACCAGTTCACAGGCGAAGGGGTTAGTGAAGATGAGCTTGATCACTTAATTCCTACTCATGACATCCTGGCAGGAGGCTTTCCTTGTCAACCATTTAGTCATGCTGGTGTTTCTGCACGAACAGCCTTAGGTTTGGCTCATGGTTTTGAATGTGGTACTCAGGGAAACCTATTCCATTCGATTGCAAAAATCGCTTACGTTAAGCAACCTAAGGTTGTGTTTATGGAGAACGTAAGGAATTTAGTATCTCATAATCACGGCGAAACCTACGAAGTCATCAAAAATACAATGACGACTCTAGGTGATGATAATCCAGATAAGCATAGTTACGTTTTCTTCGATGCTCTTATTAATTCCCAGACCGTTGTGGCACAGCGGCGAGTCCGGTGTTTTATGGTATGTATCCGTGAGGATATATGGAATGACGGTGGACAACGTGATTTTATTTTCCCAGATTTCGGCGGGGATCCTATACCCTTAGGTACTGTGACTATGATGACTACGGCTGAAGAAGCCGCTGAATATACAATCTCTGACAGGTTGTGGCAGGGGCATATTAATAGGACTCAGCGAAACCTAGAGCGTAACACCGGTTTTACTGCGCATGAAGCAAATCTTACCCGACCGTCAAATACAATCGTCGCTCGATATGGTAAAGACGGAAAAGAGTGTTTAATTCCTCAAGAAGGTCAAAACCCCCGAAAATTAACCCGCGATGAATGTCGTCAGCTATTTGGTTATCCTGATAATTTTTGGATGCCTGAAGCCAAAACTCCTACATATAAGCAGTTTGGCAACTCAGTAGTCGTGCCTGTAGTCGAGATTATATCTCGAAGTATTGTTGAGTATCTTTCTGATAAAAAATAAATTTGTACGGTTAATAGAGTAAGTGTTTCACATTGAAGTTGCGTTTGGGATTTTCTGTGTGAATACTTACTCCCTTTTCAAGATTTGCTAACCATTTTTCAAATCGGAAGATATCAAAGTGATACCATCTATTTTGTGCACCCGAAAGACAGTAAATCCAAAATTCACTTAAATCCTCATTAAATAGAACAATCCATGCTTTTACGCCCAGTTTTTTAGCTAAATAACACGCCATGTTTTTTTGAAAATCTCTTTTTGTATAGCGTTCTATAATTGAATCCAGATATATGTTGTTAACCTTTATATTATTATCAACTCTTGTTAATTCAAGTGTTCCTACGGCTGTTAATGTTCCACTAATCATTCGCATTTCTACGAGATCTATGTCTGTTGCATACAGTTTTTTGTCCAGAGTCCGGTGCATGGCTCTAAATTCCAATGAGCGATCTTCATTATTTTTATGCTGGTGTGCTTTGGCACCTGATATTGTGAGTTTTTTTTCCATTTATAGTGGTCCTTATTTTAGGTAAATAATATGTAGCGTAAGTGAAGTAATCTGCTGGCTTATAATCTATCCAATGCCATAAATTGTGAAAATTTGTTCTAAAGTAATCTCGATTCCTCTTTCATTCAGTTTTTCATGACGCTCAGTGAATAATTTAGTAAGAATTTCCATTTTTGTTGCGGCGTCGCCGTAATGAATTGCTCTATGGCAATTGGGGCATAGCGCAATAAGGTTTTCTATCACATCCAGTTTAAATTTAAATTCGCTAGTATTAGTAAGTGATACAGGGACTAAGTGATGGGCTTCTACGTAATTATTCTGTGTTGAACCAGAAGTAAATGTTTGATGTTCTTCATCAAATTCGCATTTGTAACGTGCATTTATCAATGCTTTTTTTGCAGTTTGAGTGTCGCGGTTATGTCTGGTTACTATTAAACTCTTTGCTTTTCCTGCTATTTCAGGTTCAGCAATACTTTTTTGATAAGTATCATCATCCTCATCGAAGGTATAGTCGTGTTTGAAAATTTCTTGTACACTTTTCTTCAAACCAATGCTGTCCCATTGGCTTGATTTCATAAAGCCAATATGTGGAATCGGGTCGTCTTCTCGCTGAAAAATGTACCAAATGACATTTGAAGGTGGGTAAAAATGACTTTCTCTATTAAAGTATAAGCGCAGTTCAGTTTTAGCCAATTTAGGGTATTTAATAGCAATTTTATGGATTTCTGTTTTAAGACTTATTCCATCTGCAAAAACAAATTTAAAATTAAAATGTGTAGGCTTTCCATCAGGCAATGCTCCTCCGGCTCTTGTAAAACTATCTAATGGGTAACATTTAGCTAATACAGCTTTCTCATATTTATCAATGGTAACTGACTTATCCCCAGTTGCTTCTCTGTTTGTAACTACTGAAAATGCTCCTGAGCTCGCTTTAAAAAAGTCTAACTGTTTTTGGGTAAATGCTGGCATAAGCTTCTTCATTCCTTTATTTTACCCGTCTAATTTGGACGGGATTATTTACCCGCTCACTATAGACGGGTATTTTTTTATTGTCAATGAAAAAAACCGGTTAAATTTACAGGGTAAAAATAAGTTCTATAAAATCCGATATTGATTAAGCTTTAGGCAACAAAAAAATATGGAATCAAAAAATGCACTGAGTGACAAAGGTATAATCGCCAACACTTAATTGTGACAAGATAAGTTGATTAATTGAATGGTTAGTTTTGCAAAGATATTTGCTTACAGCAGATTTTTTTGCAAAGCTAAATATAGCTTACAAGTCTTTGCCTGAGTGATGAAATTGGTATACATGGGGGATTCAAAATCCCCTGCTTCGCGGCGTGTCGGTTCGAGTCCGACCTCAGGTACCATTATTTAGAGCCCTGTTCTTAATTGAACAGGGCT
>JBLHNW010000073.1:0-11802 GCA_047622205.1 Paraglaciecola sp. | reverse complement strand
CTGGCGAATGAGAGACATGAACTTGAATACCACCTTCAAACCTGTCGGTAAATCCATGCCTTACGCCAATATTTGCGCCAAGAGCGGTATCTTCATGACGGTAATCCGTTTCATCGTTGATCTCCAGGGCTAACCAGGTCAGTTCAATACCACCACCGAATACGAGATCCGTTTTTTCAGCTAATGCCGTTCTATGCAATAATGCTAGCTGCATACCGATTGACGAGAGCGAATCATCTGAAAAAGCAAACTCAACCATTTTTTCATAGGATAAAGAATAACTCAGGATCATGCTTTCATCCAGCATCACCTCACTGGCTGCAGAAATTATTGTAGTATCAAAATTGCTATTTTTATCATCAAACTCATAAGAATGTTGCCTAACATTTATCTCTGCAAAATTATAATTAACCGGTGTGTTATATGCCCTGTAATCAAGATTTAGCGCTGCATTAGCAAAACTTGAGGAAAGCAATACGCTAACAAATAATACTCTTTTCATGTGATCCTGCTTAGTGAAATAGCTTAATACTCGCAGCTCGCATAATCGTGTCGCCAACAAAATATCAATACAAAGGTAAATTACCACCAATAAACACCAGAAACAACATTATAATCCTTTACCATCAACACATTACAGCTAATCAAGTTGAGTATTATCCAAGTAAAGGCAAGAAAAACTACGGATACATTCAGCCAATTTAAATACAGGCGATTTTTGTGTATACCAGAAACAATAAAGCCCCGGCGTTAGCTGAGGCTTTGTTGTTTCAATATAGTGCCCAAGAACGGACTTGAACCGCCATTCAGGTAGGACATATAAGCTTTACCTTACATTTGTTAGATACAACTTATCATCTATCAATCCATTGTTATAAAGCTGTAAATTTGCTTTCAATTGTTCTAAATCGGCTTGTGGTGAAGAACTACTATTACGCACGTCAAAAAAAGGTTCATCTAAAACCTTTGTCGCAGCGCGCAAGCCTTGTTGATCTAACGTGGTGTAAGAATTACCGCTGAGCAACCAGTACAAACCATCTTCATAAAATAACGCCTTACCAGGAGCATCATCATTCAGCATACTGCGACCGAAAGGTGAGAGTTTATCAATCTCTTGTTCGGCGATGCCCAAATAATCTAATATGGTTACCGGTATATCCAGTTGTTGCACTATTTTTTTCGACTCTTTTTGTGGTACTAAACCTGATGGACTATACAAAATAATAGGAATACGGTGCTTGCCTATTTTTGATGAGAAGCTCTTTTCAACATTATCTGAAGTATGATCCGCTGTTATCACGAACAAGGTATTTTCAAACCAAGGCATTTTTTTTGCCTGTTCAAAAAACTTCTGTAAAGCGAGATCTGAGTATCGCACAACACGATGCATCGGTATTTGACCGTCTTCAATTACGCCTTCGTATTGTTTAGGTAACGTATATGGATTATGTGAGCTAAGAGTAAAAATGGTAGAAAAGAAAGGCTGCGCCGCCTGATTTAGTGTCTGTGCAGTGAATTGTAAAAACGGTTCATCAAAAATGCCCCATTTACCATCAAAATCACTGTCATCATTATATTCATCACGGCCGTAATATTCATCAAAACCAAATTGTTCAGCCATGACATCAAAGTACATAGATCCGTTCGTTGCGCCATGAAAAAACATATTGTTATACCCATATTTTTGCAATATTTTGGGCAATGGATATAACTCATTTAAATTGTAAGGAGAGCGAACAAAAGTGCGGTCCATCAGCGCTGGCACACCGACCAAAATAGAGGGCACAGAATCAATTGAGATCCGCCCGTTAGCAAAGCCATTTTCAAAATATAAACCTTTTTCAGCCAGTGATCTTAAAAAGGGGGTATAGCTTTTCCTTTCAGGCAAATCTTTCACATATTCCAGGCCAAAACTTTCTAAAATAATAACGACAACATTCTGCTTTCTGGGAGTATTTTGCGTCAGCTGGAATGATGTTGGTTGTGCAATATCGAACGCTTCTTTATGGCTTGCAAACCAGTTTTTGCGCTGTAAGTCAGACGTTTTTTTTCTGACCAAGGTAAAAGGCGTATTTAACACAAGATCGGTGAGTTCAGATGACGACCAACTCATTGAGTGATACGTGGATAGCGGCATTCTCTGCAACCCGCCACGAATACCACCGACGACGAGTGTAAGCGATATTAAAATAACAAAGAGATACTGGATGCGCGTGAAAAAAATGGGCACAAATTTAGGTTTGAAATAGCGTATAACCAGAACAATGGCGATGATAAAAGCAAGTACCATCCAACTATATTGCTGAACAAGCTGACCGGACTGCGCTGAAAAATCATTCATATAATCAAATATTTCTACACCACTTCTCCGACCGCTAAAAGGGTAATAGATGATATCGGCAAAATTTGTAACCAACATGGGTAGATTGAACAACCAAAATACCGCTCCAATGATCTTCATATGGCGAGATTTAAATTCAAAAAAATAAGATGTCAGCAGCAACACTAGAATCAATAACGCGTTGATCAGCATTAATGCTGATAAATCAAATCTTAGCCCATGAATAAAAGCTTTTGATACCACTGCTGCACTTTGTTCATCCCAGCCACTTTTGTTATATAAATAAAAACAAAATCGTGATGTGCTGTAAGCAACCATCATTAAAGTGAGCAACTGACTCAAATACAACAATGCGGCCATTGAAATCAATTTATTTCTTTTAAACATAAACTCTGGTGCTTGGATATTTTTCAGGACATTAGCATAGAGTAGCGTTAAATTACAAAATTTAAATTCAAACGTCATGTGAGACATTGGCAATCATAAATACAGTTAAATAACTGATATAAATACAACAAATCTAACTTTCATTACCCATGAGACTGTCATCTCAATGATGCTATATGGGATCACGATCTCACCCTGTTTCCTTTATAAAAATGGACAGAAACAACAAAGCCCCAGTGCTGGCTGAGGCTTTGTTGCTTAAATACGGCGCTAGAGGACAGACTAAAACTGGCACTGCCATCGGAAAAGGACGTTTAATTATTAGTGTATGCAATCGCTTCCACTTCAACTAAAGCATCTTTTGGTAATCGGGCAACTTCGACACATGATCTTGCAGGCGCATTCTTTGCCCCAAAAACTTCAGAATAAACTTCATTAAATGCTGCAAAATTTGCCATGTCTGATAAGAAACAAGTTGTTTTAAAAACGGTTTCAATACTTGCCCCACCCGCTTCCAATACAGCTTTCAGGTTTAGCAAGACTTGATGCGTTTGCTCCTTAATTCCTCCCATCACAAATTCCATTGTTTGCGGGTCTAAAGGCAATTGACCAGAAGTAAAGGTAAGAGTTTGAAAAATCATACCTTGAGAATAGGGCCCAATTGCAGCTGGTGCTAAATTAGTACTTATCTGAGTATTCATTGAGAAAACCTTAGTGATAACAAATTGATAAAAAGTGAAAAATGTCAGGCAGACAGCGCAACATTAGCGCCGCTGCCAGATTGTTGGTACGTTAGATTGGTTATAGCTTTAAATGAATTGTTACTTTATATGCATTGCGACTTTAGATTAGCCGCTCGCTTTTGACAGATATGTTTCCATTTCCACGGCAGGAACCATGCCGCCACCTGTGGCCCATACAAGGTGCGTTGCGTTTTCCAGCTTAGCATCGCTCATGCCCATACGGTTAAGGTATTCATCATTATCAGCAACAACAATAGGACCTACCATACCGGCTAATGCCGACGGTTCGAGTTGAATACCTTCAACCTTATTTAATAACCCAAGCAGATCATACATTCTCTGATCGCTCATGGTGTAATAACCGTCTAACAGTCTTTCCATTGCTCTGCCGACGAATCCAGATGCTCGCCCAACGGCCAGGCCATCAGCAGCAGTCACATTATCAATACCAATATCTTGTACTGCAATGCCATCATGCAGGCCAGTGTGGATCCCGAGCAACATACAAGGTGAGTGCGTTGGTTCGGCAAACACACAGTGCACGTTATCACCAAACGTCATCTTCAGTCCGAATGCCACACCTCCGGGACCACCACCGACACCGCATGGCAGGTACACAAATAACGGGTTGTTTTCATCCACAATAATATGCATCTCTTCAAACTGTTTTTTCAGTCTTTCACCAGCAACGGAGTAACCTAAAAACAGCGTTTGAGAATTTTCATCATCGATAAAGAAACACATTGGATCTTTTTCAGCTTCTTTGCGTCCCTGCTCTACCGCTACACCATAGTCTTCACTGTATTCCACAACATTAACACCGTGAGAGCGGAGTTTGTCTTTCTTCCACTGGCGGGCGTCTGCTGACATATGCACGCTAACCGAAAAGCCCAGTTTTGCACTCATAATACCGATAGACATACCAAGGTTACCCGTTGAACCAACCGCAATACTGTATTGGCTAAAGAAGGATCTAAATTCATCGCTAAACAGCTTGCTGTAATCATCTGAAACAACTAGTAATCCTGCTTTTATTGCCAATTTTTCAGCATGGGTTAACACTTCATAAATACCGCCACGCGCCTTGATTGAGCCGGCAATGGGCAGGTGGCTGTCTTTTTTCAGCAGCAGTTTACCTTTGATGTCTGCGTTATACTGCTTCTCTAGTTGCGATTTCATTGCTGAAATATCAACTACGTCAGATTCAATAATGCCATTGGTTGCGGCTGTTTCAGGAAATGCCTTTACCAAGTAGGGGGCAAAACGCGTTAATCGGTCGCTGGCATCCTGAATGTCATCCTTATTAAGCCCTACATAAGGAAGCCCTTCGTTCAGCGTCGTTATATTAGGGTTAAACCAGCTTATCTCTTCTAAAGCAATCATTTTGGTTACGAGCGGGAAATCAACTATTAGCTGTTCAGTTTTAAAAGTTTTCATAATTTTCACTTATTTTTAAATGACATAAGACAGAAGGAAAGTACCACCCAGCGCAACGAATGAGGCTATGAAGGTCGCTGTTGTATAGTATTTGAATGTTTCACTGAGCGTCGCGCCAGTGTATTGCTTCACAAGCCAGAACAATGAGTCAGTGACAATGGTACAGCCAATAGCACCCGAGCCAATTGCCAGTGTAATGATTTCAGGACTCACATCCGGGTATAGTGCCAGCATTGGCGAGACGATCGCAGTCGCTCCCATCATCGCAACCGTTGCTGAGCCAACAGCAGCGTGCAAAATAATGGCCACTAACCAGGCTAATAGGATCGGATGCATATCTAAATTAGATAAAACTTGCGCTAATACATCGCCTAAACCACTGCCTTTAAGTACTCCATTAAATGCACCGCCAGCACCAATAATCAATAGGATATTGGCAATGGAAGAGAAGCAGTCTTCGGTTTTTTCGAGTAATTCAGACATCCCCATATTTTGCTTAATGCCTAACACATAGTAAGCAACAAAAGCGGCGATAAACATGGCGGTGATTGGATTACCAAGGAATTCAAGTGCCGTATATAGCGCAGTGCCTTCCTCCATATTAAGTTCAGCCGCTGTTTTAGCTAACATCAAAATAATAGGTAGTAATACCGTGAACAGTGTCGCGCCCAGTGAAGGTAAATCTTCTTCTTTACGTACTTCAAGTGATGAGAATTCTTCCGGTACTTTTTTGAATGGCAGACTTCCTCCAACAACTTTGAGGAACAGTGGACCACCAATCAATGATGCTGTTAAGCCAACAATCAGACCATAGACGATCACTGTACCAATATCGGCACCGAGAGCATTCGTCACATAAAGAGCGGCCGGATGCGGCGGTACGATACAGTGCACTGCCATTAATGCGGTACAAAGTGGGATGGCTAAATTTAATAATGAGGTATTGGTTTTCTTGGCAATTGAAAAAGCCAGCGGGATCAGCAGAACAACCCCGACTTCAACAAACAGGGTGATACCGCAAACTAAGCCAACCAAAACCATGGTGACTTCAGGTGATAACCAGCGGCACTTTTGCAGGGTAATGCCGATTCGCTCTGCGGCCCCAGAAACCTCCATCATCTTACCGAGAATGGTACCCAGACCAATAACGGCCGCTAAAAATCCAAGTGTGCCGCCAATGCCGCTTTCCATCGCATTCACCATAGCGGTAGGTTCCATGCCCATCATGGTACCTACATAGAAACTGGCTAACAGTAAGGCTAAAAAGGGGTGAATTTTTAACTTCACGATTGCAATTACAATCAGAATGATACTGGTGATTAGGGTGCCGATAACCCATAAATTTGATTCCATCTGTGACCTCTTATTTTGTTATTTTGTTATGTTGTGTTTGAGGGTATTAAACAAGAATCACAACTCACTGACAAACGATGATAACTCAACTTCACATGAGCCAAATTCAAACAAGAAGGTGACAAACATCAAGAAAACACAAATCAACCCCATTTGAGTTACTTTATTTTAACCATAGTGTTATTGTTGTTAGCTGATTTCGTCAAAACTGTCCGCAGAAGAGTCTGAGTTATGTACACCCAAGACAATGTCATCTCCAAAAATAAATTATTAAATAGCTTTCAACTATCTAAAATGCATACATTCGAAGTAGCAGCCAGACACAGCTCTTTTTCCCTTGCGGCCGAAGAGCTGTCGATGACCCCAAGTGCAATATCTCATCGGATTAATGCATTGGAGAATGAATTAGATATTTTATTATTTAAACGCTCACACCGAAAAATTGAGCTCACGAGTGAAGGAGAGCGAATTTATATCGCCATAAAATCTTCGCTGAGCAGCTTAAATCAGGAAATACTCGAGGTAAAAAATAACGAAATTTCTGGCGAGTTAACTATCTATTCTCGGCCTTCTTTTGCGCAGTGCTGGTTGGTACCGAGAATTGCCGGCTTTCAAACGCAATACCCCGCTATCTCGCTCAACATTTTAACGGGAAATGAAAATATCAACTTCCATGGACATGGCATCGATGTGGCCATCTATTTTGATGAAAAAAAAATGAGTAAGTTATTTTGTCAAGATATCATGGAAGAAACGATAGTGCCGGTATGCAGTCCTGAGTACGCTGAGCAGCATGATTTGACAGGAAATATTGATAACTTGAGAGGATGCACTTTATTGCATGATAGCCAAGCGTGGGGCTACGATTCCAACATGGATGAATGGGGATTCTGGGCTGATAATTTCGATATTGACTCATTAAATTCAGTCACAAGTATCGGTTTTGACCGTTCAGATCTGGCGGTTATCGCGGCGATGAACAGTGCTGGCGTGGCAATGGGCAGGGAGAGTCTTGTCAACAAACGCATTAAGAAAGGGGAACTGATCAAGCCGTTTCCTGATAAAAAATTGTTATGTCCACAACGGTATTATGTCGCAACACTACCCAATAAGAAAAACCCGAAAATAGAAATATTCATTGATTGGCTAAAAAGTGAAGTACGTAAGGGATAAACAGCTAATTTGACCTGTACCAGAAACTATAAAAAAGCAGACCCGAAGATCTGCTTTGTTTGTTTTTCTTTCTTAAAGAGCTATTTGCTCTTCATTGCTTTACGGATACAGATAGCTGCGCCACCCCAAGTGATCCCTAAACCAAGCGTCATCATAATAATTGCACCGGTTGTCATATTAAGCCTCTTTACTTGATTTATTAATAATAATACCAACAACTAGCATAGCGGCAATTAAGCCCCAGCCTAGTACTAACAACTCTGATTGCGCATAATCACCGTAACCATCGGTTAGTGTATTAACAATATTGGTACCAAGGATAACCACTAAAAATACAGGGCTTACAAAGCGCAGGCAAATTTCAAACCACTTACCAATAGTAAACTCAGAAATTGCATTTACGTGCTTACGGATATCGGCAAGTTTGACCAACCAACCCATAATGAACAGTTCAATCAGACAGCTTGAAAGTAGTGCAATATTGTTGATGAAGTAATCCACTAAATCGAGTAACAATAGACCGCCATTCGTTGCGAATGCCATTGAAACAACAAGACCAACACCACATACTACCGATGCCGCTTTTTTACGGGACCAATTTAATTTATCCATGAATGCTGAGGTAACAGCCTCAATGATAGAAATATGCGAGCTAACCCCAGCAACTGCAAGTGCCAAGAAGAATATCGGGCCTAAAATATAAGGTGCCGGCAGTAAGTTAATTGCAGCAGGAATGGTGACAAATGCCAGACCAACACCGCCGCTCACCACTTCTGTTAATGCTTTACCTTGCTCTTGCGCCATATAACCAAGCACAGAGAAAATAAGCACACCAGCAATGATAGAGAAACCACAGTTAATTAACACCGTCATAAAGGCATTGTTGTTCACATCAGATTTTTCTGGCAGGTAGCTTGAGTAAGCAAGCATAATGGCAAAACCAACACTCAGTGTGAAGAAAATTTGACCATAGGCAGCTGACCATACCTTAGGATCTGTGATCCGGCTGAAATCAGGTTCGAAAAGGTAGTTGATACCATCCAGCGCACCTGGCAAGAAAACCATACGCCCAATCAGTGCAACAACCATGATGAACAATAAAGGCATCATAATCTTACTTGCACGTTCGATACCGCGCTTAACGCCACCAAAGATCGCCGCAAAAGTGATGCCCCAAGCGATGACCATGGGAATAGCAATATGCCATTGGATGCTGCCAAGTTTACTCGGCGAGTTTTCACCTAATTGCAGGTATTCACTGAAGAAGTAAGCATTCGTGTCCTGACCCCAAGATTGCGTGAAAGACATGCTAAAATACGAAATTGTCCAACCGATAACAGCAACGTAGTACACCGCTATCACCGCCGCGATCAGCACCTGGAACCAACCAAGCCATTCATATTTTTTATTTAGTCTTGCAAATGTACGTGGTGCTGAGCCTTTATATTTATGGCCCATGCCGAATTCCATGATCATAAATGGAATACCCGCAGTTAACATTGCAAATAGGTAAGGAATAAAGAAAGCACCACCGCCATTTTCATACGCCATATATGGAAAACGCCAGATGTTACCCAGTCCGATAGCAGATCCGACTGCAGCAAGAATAAAACCTGTTCGAGAACCCCATTGTTCACGCTTCATAAAACACTCCTTTAAAAAAACTTTCCACTGAGAACTGAAGCCTGTTTAGTATCATTCTCTATTTAATTTCAAATTAATTTGCTCAAACCAGATGTTATCGTTAAGCACTATAGGCAGATTACCCATTAATACCGGTTAAGGCAATATCAAGGAAAGGCTGACAGACTCAGCCTTTCCAGTTGATTATGCTAGGTAATTTAAACATGACAGGTTTAATCTTTACCTGTCACTATTAACCCAGTTTTTAATGACAGTTAATGAGATAGCAGTCAATTGATTATGTTTTAATAAAAAAATCAAATGATTGTAAAGTAAACCTTCTATTTGAAGATTGGGTGAGTGGAAGCGTTATAAATGTAGTCTTAAGAATAGTATTCGGGATAGACAGCGTGAGTTTGTTATCCGATATTTTCAGTGTTATGCCGTAAGGGTTATGTGGGTAACTTGTTTTGGAAATAAGTAAGATTATGCAACAGGGCTTATTGTGCTAGAAACAAAAAAGCCCCAACCAATGTTGAGGCTTTGCCATTTAAATAGGGTTCCCGAAGACGCACTTGAACCACAACGCCTTTCGGTGTAGGGTTTTGAATTCCTTGAGACGCTTTTGCATTTGTGATAAATAACGATTAACGCAAATATCAGCAGCAACTAAAAATCACTTGTTAGATTTTTTGCTTAAGTTTTCTACGAGACGATCCAAAAACGTAAATAGTAACGCGTTCATTTCTGCTGTCTCTGTCTCGAGTAAAACGTTAGCACTTTGAACCCATTTTTCACTGTCCACCAAATTGTCATCAAACGCATGTTTCACCAAATCTCGTATACTATCTTGCGTTAATTCAAGATGGCATTGAAATCCATATATGATGTCAGAATATTCTACAATTTGACGAGGACAACCTTCACTGAGTGCTAAAACATTTGCAGTAGGCGGTATTCCCGGCATGTCATTATGCCAATGGCCAACAATTTCAGTATTTTCAAAGTGCGCTAATTTGGAATTATTACGCCCCTTATCTGTGAGTGTAATGGGAAAGTAGCCTATTTCTTTATAGGGACTCTGCTCAAACGTGGCATCTAAGGCTGCTCCAATCAACTGTGCTCCAAGGCAAACACCAATAAGAGCTTTATTCGCTTCAATACAACGGCGAATAAAAGCTATCTCACTCTCAACGCAGAAGTGTGAACACTCTGCTATCGTAGTCAATGGCGATTGAGGACCTCCAAGCACAACAATCAAATCAAAATTCAGGCGGGTTGGTAATTTATCACCAAGATATAGCCGGGTGTAAGTTGATTTATAATTTCGATCATTTATCCATTGCTGAAAAGCGCCTGGACCTTCATAGGACTCATGGATAACAAAGTGAATATGCATATCAATACCTCATCTAATTTATATGTGAAGCATTATGTTATCGAAAAAAATTGCGTCTTAATCCATACTGCATGACATAAAAAATCGATAAGTCGCCACCATGCTAGCAAATGAACTAATTAAGGACTCAGGTAAAAACCAAGTCATTACTAAAACAATCTATATGCCAAGAAATTATGTCGATGACTGGCATACTCATCCATGGCATCAAATCATATTTCCAGTTAAAGGATTACTACAATCGAGTCTTGGTGAAGACAACTTTATTGTTCCTCACAACGGGATGCTTTATGTGCCATCAAATACACCGCATAAATCTATAGCCGTTACCAAAACGCAATTTCTATCTATTTATATCAACCCTGTCTATGCGAAAGCATTTCCAAACGAGTCAAAATCTTGCGCGGTTATGCCGTTTTTAAAAGAGCTAATTTTATTATTAGTTCACCGTGATTCAGTAACATACCCTGATCATATGATTTCCAACCTTCTTTTGGTACTTAATGATCAATTGCTGACTGCACATAACTATAAGATCCCATTATTAATCCCCCACGACCGAAGACTAAATTCAATATTCACGCAATTGCAGCAACAGCCAGACCTGAAACTAACACTGTCTGATTGGGCAAGGAAAGTTGGCGCATCTGAAAGAACATTATCTCGAATATGTGTAAAAGAGTTTAATCAGTCTTTCTCTTTATGGAGACAAAATGTAAGGCTTGTACTCGCAATTCAACTTTTAGAAGATAACCATCCCATCAATAGAATATCCCTAGAATTGGGTTACACATCTGACTCTGCGTTTATCCATGCTTTTAAAGGGTTGTTTAATCAAACGCCAGCAAAATACCGGAAGAGCTGCCTTTTAGCTGATCCGCTTATTCAAAAATCCAGCAATTAATTACCTTCCCTAAATCATCTTCAATAAGTAAATTTCTAGGGGTAATAACGTGAGTTTATTGGGTGTGTTTTTAGGGATATGACATAAGAAAAGATGGGTGAACTTGTTTTGGAAATAAATCGGATTGTGCCAGATACAACACAGCCCCAACTTCGTTGAGGCTTTGTCATTTAAATATGGTACCCGAGGGTGGACTTGAACCGTCACTCCTTTCGGAAGAGGATTTTGAATTCCTTGAGACGCCTTTGCAGTAGCGATAAATACTAGGATCTTGTTGGATATTATTGTCCATTAATGGCTTAGAACTTAAGCTTCAAACGGGAAGGTTCGCATTACTGAAAGTATTGCTAAATTGAAATTAACGCTTGAATCAGGTGCGTCGTAGGCATTATTTGGATTGACTTGTTAATTCTGGTTCAAATTCGTACTGAGCATAACGGGA
>JBLHNW010000072.1:0-11829 GCA_047622205.1 Paraglaciecola sp. | reverse complement strand
ACGTTGGGTGCAGATGCAAGGCAATGAAGTGATAGCTCAAGTATCTCTGTTTAAAGAGCTAAATGAACGCATTCGTGATGTAAGAGTACATCCTGATGGTTCAATTTATTTACTTACAGATAGTGCTAATGGAAGAGTTCTACGATTGGTAGAACAAGATAATTAGCATGCTTATGGACAATATGACTAAAAAACCACTAATTTCAAAGCTTTATTACCGTATGTAATAGTGAGTATAAGCAAACAAATACATTGATAAATTCAAATTTTGTCCCACAAGCTTTATACTTTGTGGGTTTCATTCCTACGCGCCAAGTACTTTTTGTTATTGTTAGGGGGCAATCTGGGGGATCGAATTGTGTGAGATACATATCGAAAATAACGTGTAGAGCGTTCGGTAGATAGCATTCCAACGAAACCGCTTATGTAAATAATGCTTAAATTTACCAAATGATGCTTAACAGATGGAAAATCAATTAAGCTGTCGACAAAATTTTACCCTGCTAATTGTCATATGATTGGCAGGCTATAGCCCTGGAGAGGTGTATATGAGTTTGTTTTTAGAATACATTGAAGAAATAGAAAGTCGTAAGAAAGATCTAGGATTGGCGCCGAAGCCAATTGACAGTGCTGATTTATTAGCTGAAATCATCGAGCAAATCAAAGACCAGGCACATGAGTACAGAGAAGATTCACTTCATTTCTTTATTTATAACACTTTGCCAGGAACAACCAGCGCAGCAGGTGTAAAAACTACATTTTTAAAAGAAATCATTCTAGGAGAATCAGTAGTTAAAGAAATTACTCCTGCTTTTGCTTTTGAATTGTTATCTCATATGAAAGGTGGACCTTCGGTAGAAGTACTTCTTGATTTAGCCTTATCTGATGATGCATCAGTATCTAAGCCAGCAGCAGAAGTATTAAAGACCCAAGTGTATTTATATGAAGCAGATACAAGCCGTCTTGAAACTGCATTTAAAGCGGGTAATGCCTTTGCTAAAGACATTCTTGAAAGTTATGCCAGAGCGGACTTTTTCACCACACTTCCTGAAATAGATGAAAAAATTGATGTGGTGACGTACATCGCCGGTGAAGGTGATATATCTACGGATTTATTATCTCCGGGTAACCAAGCTCACTCTCGTTCAGACAGGGAATTGCACGGCAAGTGTATGATCTCTCCAGCTGGCCAAGCTGAAATTCAAGCCTTGCAAAAACAACATCCAGGCAAAAAGGTGATGTTAATCGCTGAAAAAGGCACCATGGGTGTTGGTTCATCTCGTATGTCTGGTATTAACAACGTTGCATTATGGGCCGGTCAGCAAGCCAGTCCTTATATTCCCTTCGTAAACTTTGCTCCCGTTGTAGCCGGTACTAACGGCATTTCACCTATCTTTTTAACCACTGTTGGTGTCACAGGCGGTATTGGTTTAGATCTTAAAAACTGGGTTAAAAAGCTTGATGCCGACGGTAAAACTGTTCTGAATGAAAGTGGTGATCCTGTTCTAGAGCAAACTTACTCTGTTGCAACAGGCACAGTGCTTACGATTAATACTAAAGAGAAAAAACTCTATAAGGGTGATAAAGAACTGGTTGATGTTTCTTCAGCTTTCACGCCTCAATCTGTTGAATTTATGAAAGCCGGCGGGTCTTACGCTATTGTCTTTGGTAAGAAATTACAGACTTTTGCGTCTGAAACTCTTGGCGTCGCAATAGAGCCTGTATTTGCTTCTTCAAAAGAGATCTCCCATGAAGGCCAAGGCCTTACCGCTGTTGAAAAAATCTTCAACAAAAATGCAGTAGGTGTTGCTTCTGCAACAGACCTTCATGCAGGCTCTGATGTGCGCGTAACAGTGAATATTGTTGGCTCTCAAGATACAACCGGTTTAATGACCTCTCAAGAACTAGAGTCAATGGCCGCAACGGTTATTTCTCCAATTGTTGATGGTGCGTATCAATCAGGTTGTCATACTGCTTCTGTATGGGATAGCAAAGCACAAGCCAATATTCCTAAACTTATGAGCTTTATGAATAAGTTTGGGCTTATTACAGCACGAGACCCTAAGGGCAAATATCACGCTATGACAGATGTTATTCATAAAGTATTGAATGACATTACGGTTGACGAATGGGCAATCATTATTGGTGGTGACTCCCACACTAGAATGTCTAAAGGTGTCGCATTCGGTGCTGACTCTGGAACGGTAGCACTTGCACTTGCTACTGGCGAAGCAAACATGCCTATTCCAGAATCAGTAAAAGTGACCTTTAAAGGCCATATGAAAAGCTATATGGATTTTCGTGATGTAGTGCATGCTACGCAAGCTCAAATGTTGAAGAAATTTGGCGATAATGTTTTCCAAGGTAGAGTTATCGAAGTACACATTGGTACTTTATTGGCCGATCAGGCTTTCACTTTTACCGATTGGACCGCTGAGATGAAGGCCAAAGCCTCTATCTGTATTTCTGAAGATGCAACATTAATTGAGTCACTAGAAATAGCGAAAAGCCGGATCAAAATAATGATCGATAAGGGCATGGACAATCATCTCCAAGTTCTTCAGGGATTAATTGATATAGCAGATAAGCGAATTGCTGACATTACATCAGGGGAAAAACCAGCACTAAGGCCAGATGATAATGCAGAATATTTTGCAGAATTAGTGGTTGATCTCGATCAAGTTGACGAACCTATGATTGCCGATCCCGACGTTAACAATCCTGATGTTTCAAAACGTTATACCCACGATGCCATCAGACCTGTTTCATACTATAAAGGTAGTAAAAAAGTTGACCTAGCTTTTGTTGGCTCATGTATGGTGCACAAAGGTGATATGCAAATCATTTCTCAAATGTTGAGAAACATAGAGAAACAACATGGCAAAGTGGAGTTTAAAGCACCATTAGTGATTGCACCGCCTACGTATAACATTGTTGACGAACTTAAAGCTGAAGGTGATTGGGAAGTTCTTAAGAAATATGCAGGTTTCGAATTTGATGACGTTGTGCCTAAGAATAGTGCGCGTACAAAATACGAAAACATTATGTATCTTGAACGCCCTGGTTGTAACTTATGTATGGGTAACCAAGAGAAAGCTGAAAAAGGTGATACTGTTCTGGCTACCTCAACGCGTTTATTCCAAGGCCGTGTAGTAGAAGATACTGCTGAAAAGAAAGGTGAGTCATTACTTGCCTCTACACCAGTGGTTGTTCTATCTAGCATTTTAGGGCGTACACCTAGTTTAGATGAATACAAAAAAGCAGTGGAGGGCATTAACTTAACTGATTTTGCTCCGTCGCTTGAACAACTAACTACGCCGGCATCGGGTGCTGTTCCAGTGAGAATTGCAGATCCTAGCTAGTAGGCATAAATTTACATAAAACAAACACGGGGTGACTTGTTTTAGTTGATTAAGGTAAAACTTGAAATCAGCTAAAACAGTCACCCCCCGCTTTTAAGTCCACTAATTTTCATACCGTATCTGAGCTAGCGTCCACCCTGAAATGGATGTCTACTGCGAATGCCCCCATTTCAGGACGAACACTAGCTAGGCATAATATTCATTAGACCTTAGAAAGTTTCACTTTTTAGCAATAATCCATTTACCCAAACCACTTAAAACTCCCGCTGAATCCGTTATTTTGAGGTGATTTGGGTATATACCCAAGTGACCTCAAGATGCAGGTTCAGAGCTTAGGCAGGAATTCAGGGCAAGGCACAACATGTAGGGAATGGCATCCCCTTTTCAAATGTTGTAACGCCGCACTGGGTTTCTGCCTAAGCTCCCTTCGGGCGGGTTTCAAATCCCCAACTACGGCGTTATTTGTATTGGACATAGGAAAGCTATGTCGCAACACCAATGCCTTGTATCTGACGATTTGAATTCCCGCTGAACTCTGCATTTTGAGGTGATTTGGGTATATACTTATCGGGTTTCATTCCTATACTCCGAAACAAACTGTTATTTCGGGTTCAAACTAGAGGATCTAAATGTGTTAGAAGCATATCGTAAACACCTTGCAGAACGTGCAGCTGAAGGTATTCCACCCAAACCACTGAATGCTGAGCAAGTTGCTGGCTTAGTTGAATTATTAAAATCACCCCCCGCCGGTGAAGAGGATGTTTTACTTGAATTGTTATCTGAACGTGTGCCTCCTGGGGTAGACGAAGCGGCCTATGTCAAAGCCGGCTTTTTGAGTGCCATCGTAAATGATGAGGCAAGCTCGCCACTCATTTCCAAAGACGGAGCAATTCAATTGTTGGGCAATATGCATGGTGGCTACAACATCGTTACCTTGATCGAATCACTGGATAACAATGATTTGGCAGAATTAGCGGCAGAAGAACTTAAACATACCTTGCTGATGTTCGACAGATTCCATGATGTTGAAGAAAAAGCCAAAGCGGGCAATAAGTATGCACAAGATGTATTGGAATCTTGGGCAGACGCTGAATGGTTTACTGCACGTCCTGATATGCCTGAAAAAATCACCTGTACTGTATTTAAAGTTACAGGCGAAACGAATACCGATGACTTATCACCAGCCCCCGATGCCTGGTCACGCCCCGATATTCCATTACATGCACGAGCCGCATTTAAAATGACTCGCGATGGTTTAACACCTGAGAAACATGGTGAAATTGGCCCACTTAAACAAGTCGATGAAATGATAGCCAAAGGTCACCAGGTTGCTTTCGTGGGAGACGTGGTCGGTACAGGATCTTCGCGTAAGTCTGCGACTAATTCGGTTTTGTGGTTCTTCGGAGATGATTTGCCCGGAGTGCCGAATAAACGCGGTGGTGGTATTTGTATTGGTAGCAAGGTCGCACCAATATTTTACAATACTATGGAAGATGCCGGAGCTTTGGTATTTGAAGCTGATGTAGAAAAAATGAATATGGGGGATGTCATCGATATTTTCCCTCTTCAAGGTAAGATTACTAATGCACAAAGTGGTGAAGTCCTAGCCGAATATGCCTATAAATCTGAGGTGTTACTGGATGAAGTGCGCGCTGGCGGCCGGATCAACTTGATCATTGGCCGTGGTCTAACCGACAAAGCTCGCGAGTCTCTTGGTTTGGGCACATTTGATTTATTCCGTAAACCTGACCAACCTGTTGATACTGGCAAAGGTTTTACTTTAGCCCAGAAAATGGTTGGCAAAGCTTGTGGTGTAGACGGAATTCGTCCGGGTACATACTGTGAACCTAAGATGACAACAGTAGGGTCACAGGACACAACTGGGCCAATGACTCGTGATGAGCTGAAAGATTTGGCCTGTTTGGGCTTTTCCGCTGATTTAACCATGCAAAGTTTCTGTCACACCGCTGCCTATCCTAAGCCTGTCGATATTGAGACCCAGCATACTCTGCCTGATTTCATTATGAATCGCGGAGGGGTGTCTCTGCGTGCTGGTGACGGTATTATTCATTCATGGTTAAACCGTATGTTGTTGCCTGACACCGTTGGTACTGGCGGCGATTCTCATACTCGTTTCCCATTAGGTATTTCCTTTCCGGCGGGTTCTGGCTTAGTGGCCTTTGCTGCTGCGACCGGCGTAATGCCATTGGATATGCCTGAATCAATATTGGTACGCTTCAAAGGTAAAATGCAGCCAGGTATCACTCTTCGTGATTTGGTACATGCCATTCCACTTTATGGTATTAAACAAGGTTTATTGACGGTAGCTAAAAAAGGCAAAATCAATGCCTTCTCAGGTCGTATTTTAGAGATCGAAGGCCTTGATGACTTAACCGTTGAGCAAGCGTTTGAATTGTCTGATGCCTCAGCTGAGCGTTCAGCTGCTGGTTGTACAATCAAAATGTCACCAGAGTCGATTTCCGAGTATTTAAACTCGAACATTACTATGTTGCGCTGGATGATTAACGAAGGTTATGGAGATCCTCGTACAATAGAGCGTCGTGCACGCAAAATGGAAGATTGGTTAGCCCAACCTGATTTGATGCAAGCCGATGCGGATGCAGAATACGTAGAGATAGTGGAAATTGATCTTGCTGATATTAAAGAGCCTATTCTGTGTTGCCCGAATGATCCGGATGATGCAAAGACGCTTTCAGATGTGCAAGGCAACCAGATAGATGAGGTATTTATCGGTTCTTGCATGACCAATATCGGTCACTTCCGCGCAGCAGGTAAGCTACTGGAGCAATTTAATAGTACTTTACCTACTCGTTTGTGGATGTCACCTCCCACCAAAATGGACAAAGCTGTTCTGATGGAAGAAGGCTATTACAGTATTTATGGTCGCGCTGGAGTGCGCATGGAAATGCCCGGTTGTTCTTTGTGTATGGGTAACCAGGCGCGCGTAGAAGCCGGGGCGACAGTGTTGTCTACCTCTACTCGTAACTTCCCGAACCGTTTAGGTGATGGTGCCAATGTTTACCTCTGTTCGGCAGAAATGGCGGCAGTTGGGGCGATAATGGGCAAAATCCCAAATATGGATGAGTATATGGAATATGCCAGCAAGATTGATGCTATGGCTGGTGATGTTTTCCGCTACCTGAACTTTGACCGTATGGATGCATTCAAGAAAGCGGAAGAAGCCGCTAAAGCGAATATCATTCCGACTTTGAATGTAGCTTAAGAACTACACACTAAAATAGCGTTTTGGAAGCCGGGTTTATCATTTCGATAAGCCCGGTTTTTTTATGGGCGGTATATACCCATTCTACTTCAGAATGACGGATTCAGAGCCCAGGCGCTTCGTCCCAGTGGTTTTTAAAGCCATTTATGCTGCGTTGACTACTTCTGACTTAGACCCACCCCCTTTCTTTTAAACATAGGGCGCCTGCAAACAGTCGCCTTGCCTAAATGGCTTTAAATTCCCGCTGAAACACGAATTTTGAGATAGTATGGGTATTGAACTTAATGTGTAAGCTGGCCTCTGAGCAGGCAGAGTATCGACCTTCAGGAAACAAAGCATGAAAAAAAAATCCATAACATTGATCATTGGGGCATTGCTTATGCTCGGAGCTTGCTCAAGCATTAATACCAAACAGCTGGTGGGTGGTTTAGTGGGCGGAGCAGCAGATACCAAAATCGGTTATAGCGCTTCCCAATGCAAGCATATTAGTATGCAATGTACAGGTGGAGAATATCAGGAATGGGAAACCAGTGATGGCGACCCCGGCTGCTCATGCAATATGCAAAATAATAATCGAAAATTATAGAAAGAGTTTAAATAATGGGAAAATTTGTTCAATTAATACTATGCCTGCAATTGATTATTTTCAGCTTCGGGCTGAGCGCGCAGAATTTTAACTCAGTTAAATTCGACGAAATAAACGTAAGTATTCACTCAAAAGTTATAAAGCTTGAGTATGCCCATAGTTTCGAACAGCGGGCACAGGGATTGATGAACAGAGAATCCATATGCGAACAATGCGGTATGCTGTTTAACTTTAAGCAGACAAAGCGGGCGAGTATGTGGATGAAAAACACTTTGATCCCTCTGGATGTCGCCTTTGTTCGTAAAGATGGGGTGATCACCGACATCAAAGCGATGAAAGCCCATGATTTGACACCAGTAGGCTCTTCTGAAAATGTCCTGTACGCTTGGGAAATGAATCTCGGCTGGTTTAAAGAAAACGGCATCGTAGTCGGCGATAGCATTCAAATTCAGCCCTAATTTTGATGTGATTGACCAAGTTGAGGACGGACTCTGGCTTAGCTGTTCATGGACATAGGCTGTTTCGGTGAGTATTCCTGCATTCAAATTTGGCCCATAAAGTTGACATTAAGCAGCATACGTTTGACCTTGCCTATGGGAATAGTAAAGTGTGGATAGTCACTTACGGCGAGGCGTAACCCGCTGAGCTCAGATAATACTCCCCATCAATATGACCGATATTTCAGGCTTACGCTTTAGTTGGCGCAATGAGTCGATCGAGTTTTCGTTTGGCTAAAGTCGCATCGATGCCTAATTGTTCGTCTGTAAATTATTTCGCTGAGGATCGCCCGGCCATCGTAAGTCCTAACTTTATCTATAACCTATTCCAAAAAAGCCAGAAAAATAACACTTTTTGTTTTTTAAATTATATAAAAACCTGATAGCGTTAAGACAATATCTAAACTCACTAAAAGTCATCAAAGAAGGTGAACATGCAAGCTTTAAACATCGCCAAGTTTGGTGGGACGAGTCTAGCTAATTATTCGGCTATGGATAATTGTGCCAGTATCATCTCCGCTAATCCCAAGAGCCGAGTGGTTGTGGTCAGCGCATCTGCAGGGGTAACAAATACTTTGGTGGAGTTGGCGCATTCCTCTCTTACTAAGAGTGAAATTGCAGATCATATTGATGCAATCAAACAGATTGAATTTTCCATACTTAAAGATTTAGATGATTCGTCACAAGTACAGGAAAAGCTCGAAGCTTTGCTTGATTCCTTGCAATATTTTGCATTACATGAAGAGCTATTGCATCGTGCAGACTTAAAAGACGCCTTGTTGTCACATGGCGAAAGAATGGCCTCACTACTGTTTACAGCGCTATTGAATCAAAGAGGTGTTAAAGCGCAAAACTTTGATGTCCGCAAAGTCCTTAGAACAGACAATGTATTTGGCCAGGCAACACCGCAATTGGAGCAAATAGCACACTATGCAAGGCAACTCATAGCGCCGGAGTTAGTGGATTCGGTAGTGGTCACCCAAGGCTTTATTGGCGCGGACGAACAGGGTAATACTACTACCCTAGGTCGCGGCGGCTCTGATTTCTCCGCAGCCTTATTGGCTGAAGCTCTGGAGGCAGATTCTTGTGAAATATGGACCGATGTAATAGGTGTCTACACCACAGACCCGCGAATTACAGACGCTGCTCGTCCTTTACCGGAATTAAGTTTTGAGGAAGCCGCAGAAATGGCAACCTTTGGTGCCAAGGTTTTACACCCTGCGACTATGGAGCCGGCGCTTCGAAAAAATATAAGAGTGTTTGTCGGTTCTAGCCGTGAGCCTGAAAAAGGTGGCACCTGGATTGTGCGCGATTGTGAATATGAGCCGTCTTATCGTGCGATCACCAGACGCAAAGATCAGGTTATGGTAACGGTTAAAACACCCAAGATGATGCTCGCTCAAGGTTTTTTGCAAAAAGTTTTTACTATTATCGCAGCGCATAAACTAAGTGTTGATTTGGTTACTACTTCAGAAATATCAGTGTCCTTTACTCTGGATAATCCAGCCAATTCTGTACTCGAACGGCTAAATAAAGAAACGCTTGAAGAACTAAGTCAGATTTGTGATGTTTTGGTAGAAGAAAACTATGATTTGGTCACAGTAGTTGGCAATTGTATGCACAGTGCTGCGGGTGTTTCGAGTCGAATTTTTGCGGCCATAGCTGAGTACAACTTACGCATGATCTGCTACGGTGCCAATCCGCACAACATGTCGTTTTTAGTGAGTAATAAAGACAGCACTGGAGTCGTAAAAGCATTACATCGGTCGCTTTTCGAAGATTAGTTTAAGTGTTACTGTTTTTGCAAAATCACGGGAAGGTTACTTAAATATAAGTATAAAAAAACGTCCTATTGGACGTTTTTTTATGCTGCGAAGATTTATACTCTAAACTGTTTAACCGAAGATTGAAGCTCTTCAGCAAGCTCTGCCACTTCATGACTGGAGTCTGCTGTTTGGCGAGCTCCAGTTGTAGTTTCTTCCGCAATTTCGACTATGTTTTCTAGTTTTTTACTTATTTCTAGTGACACGACGTTCTGTTCCTTAGCAGATTGTTCAATCTGGCTACTCACGTCATGTGCTCTGTGGACTGCTTCAGTAATAGACTGCAGGGCACCCATTACTGTTTCGGTTTGTGCCACACACAGGGTAGTTTGTTCTTTACTTTGATCCATCACTGACACCGCTTTTTGCGCACCAGATTGCAGCACTTCAATCATCGAATTAATTTCCTGGGTCGATTTTTGTGTGCGACTTGCGAGGGTTCTTACTTCGTCTGCAACAACGGCAAATCCTCGCCCTTGTTCACCTGCACGAGCCGCTTCTATTGCAGCGTTTAGGGCCAGTAGATTGGTTTGATCGGCGATTCCCCGGATTACGTCCAAAATACCGCCAATGCTGGCGCTGTCCTGGTGTAATTTATTGATGACGATGGCCGCTTGTTCAACATCAGAAGCTAATGTTTCAATTGTATGTTTGTTTTCTTCGGAGATAGTTTTTACTTTTTCTGCTTCTTTATCCGCATGTTGGATTTGTGCGAGCGCATCCTCTGCACTTTGACTGACGAGCTGTGAAGTGCTGTGCATTTCAGTGGTTGCGGCTGCAACCTGAGCAATTTGTGACTTTTGCTCTTGAATTGATTCTGTGGTGTGTTTAGTAACGGTTGAAGTTTCTTCTGATGCAGCGGCGAGCTGAGCAGAGCGTGAACTAATACCGGAAATCAACGATTTTAGACTTTCAATTACATTATTACAGTTTGTCGCCAGCTCACCAAACTCATCACCAGATGAGTCGTCAAGTTTATGAGTGAGGTCTCCTGATGCAACGACATGAAGGATCGCATTGACTTTTTGTAGAGGGCGAGTAATCGCTGTTACTGTCTTGTAGCCTATGCCAGCAGCCAACACCAAGGATATTAAGCCTATAATTATGGTGCTGGATGAACCTAAGCTCACGGAATCGGCAACCTGTTCTTTAGCGGACGTGGCTTTTTGGTCAGCGAGTTTTAACAGAGAGTCCAATTTTTGTATTGCTTGCTCAATGTTTTGGTCAGACTTCTCACGCTCTTGAGAAGCTAAGTTCTGACTTTTTAGTTGGTCAATGTGAATGTTTAATAGTCCGTCGCCAGCAGAAACTGTGTCAATTACTGAATTGGCTAAATCAAATATTTCGCTCAGTGTGCCGCTAGTATCTAGAGTGCCAGCAGTACTTTGTATCAGGCTTAAACTATCTCTAATCTGACCAACCACTATTTTGACTTCGTTGCCAAGTGTGTCGGCTCGCACCAAATTTTCAGTTTCGATATATTCAGAACTAACTGTTAGCAAGGAGACTAAACTAGATTCCATTTTACCAAGAAGGTCAGCGGCTTTTGTCAGTTGCTTGCTATCTTGCACTTCATCTAAGTCTGCGAAATCCAGGATCAGAGAGGATGAGTCATCAGCGTTGTCCTCAATTGTACCAAGCTGCTCTTCAAGCTTCATGGCATAGCTTAAATCTGCTTGGCGACTATCGAACATTATGCCTACATGTTTAATGTATTCCTGATAGATACTTTCGGCTTCATTAAGAGTCTTTTTTAAACCTTGCTCTTTATCCACCACTTGGCTGAGTACCTTCAATTCGTTCTCGAAATTGGTCTGGCTGTCCTCAAAAGCGTTTAATTTTTCGCTTAGTTTGTCTAGTTCACTTTCGTAATATCCTTCGGATGTAAGTCTACCCATATTTAAAAATGAAACTTTTAAATAACTGCTGCCACTAACCGTGGGTAAAGCTAGGGAATTTACTTCTTCGGTGGCAGTGTTAATACTGCTCAGGTTGCTGAGTGCAACGATACCAAGAATAATAAGCAATGCCGTTATGACGGCAAATCCACCAACTACTCTTCTGGCAACAGTGATTTTCATCTAAATACCTCTATATACAAAAATTTGAATCCTTTCAGCATGAACTAGCTATCACAAAAGGTGATTGCGGGATTATGGTGAGCATACTATCAGTATTCTGACTGACACATGTAAAAAAATACATTTTTAGGCCGTCGTCCAAGACAAACTACAAACTATTTACATATCTGAATATATATCGGCAAAACATTAATATTCTTAATACTTTATCGATGTTTTCATACCCGTCTGAGTAT
>JBLHNW010000071.1:0-11843 GCA_047622205.1 Paraglaciecola sp. | reverse complement strand
TAGAACCTTTAATATTGTCGCCAAAGAGAAAAGTTTGCTCCTCTAAGTGTCATTTATAAGTGAACAATAATTGTAACATTCAGGATCAGAGTAATTTTAAACCATCGTTTTGGACTCTTTTCCTGATGATAGTTGTATCGTTTATTGCTTGCAAATTGAAAGCCGATTCATTGGATAAATTGAAGTTGAGTTAGATGGCTGTGATCGCCGTTTTTAGTCGTCGTAGTTGCTTGCGCATTTCTTTGTGTCGTTGCACGGTGAGTTTGTTGGCTTTATTGTCAGCTATTTGCGGCTGATATTTCAATAATAAATAAAGCCGGGTTAAGTGAGCAAAAGGTACATTTATCTTTTTATCATGTTGCTCATTAATTTGCTGACAAAACTCACCAGGTCCTTGCCAATTCTGTCGGCTGCTACCAGCTTTTTCAAGTAATTGTAGGCTCTGATTGTAGTAACGCTGAGTCGCATCACGGCGGGTGCTTAACCAATGAGGTAAAAAGAATAGGGCGATTAGAAAGGCAATTATAGCCACTATTGTTAAGCCTAAAATGGCTAACCTTTGCGGACTCAGTTTACCTAATATGCTTTTGAATAGATTTTGTTGCGATTGTTGGTTAAAACCTAATACCCAGCGACTCCAGTTGTAGTCCATGTCTGCCAATAATAAGCGCAAATTATTTAACCAGGCAACATTGGCCAATCTAGCTAGTGTAAAAGGGGAGTCGGCCAAAAAGCTCCCTTCTTCTAACATTGCTTGTCGTAATCCGTAATCTATTCTATCTGGCGCCACCAGAGCCGTGGGATCGAGTCGTTGCCAGCCGTCATCATTTCTCCAGTATTCGACCCAGGCATGGGCGTCATATTGGTAAATACTTAAATAGCCGTTTCGTGGCTCCGAATAGTTTACTTCTCCGCCCTGATATCCGGTCACTAGTCGAGCGGGGATCCCTCCAAGTCGCAAAGCATAAGCTAGCGCACTGGCATAGTGGCTGCAAAATCCTGCTTGTTTATCAAACAGAAATTGATCGACCGGATCCCTAAGCATGACGTCGGGACGAAGTGTATAGCGAAAATTCTGTTGCACAAAATAATCAAGTAAAGTTGCAATGAAGTTTTCGTTCTGCGGATGTTGTTGCCTGAGATTTGCCACCCAGGCCTGAGTACGATCATTGCTATGGCGGGGAGTGTGCAGATTCAGCTGCATATTCAGATCGTGAGAAGATGTATGATCCAGAGCAGCTTTATATGACTTAATATTGTACTGATATTGACTGACTAATGGACGTTGGCTAATTAGCTGGTAATCATGACCTTGCCAGATTTCATTATTGCTTTTTATTCCATCCGGAATGGCTAAATCAAGAGCAAACAACCATCGTTGCTGAGTGGCTTCAGCGATAACCTCATATTCATAGTATTCCCCTCTGGGAGTTGGATTAAATTCTTCACTGAGCACATAGTTATTGCGCCGGGCTATTTTTCTATTTGGATGCACCTGCCAGCTTTTACCATCAAAATCCTCCATTACAATAGTGCGCCAATAACGTTCTCTGGGGGACGGAATATTGCCAGTAAAGGTTGCCCTGAAGGCGAGTTCGGTTGATTGAGATAAATTGGCGATATCCCCCGGAGTAATTTTTTCTGATAATCCCGTTTGTGAGCTTTTGGATATAGGTGTTTGCCATAGTGGAGGGAGTTGTGGCAATAATAAAAATAGTAACAAGCTTATTGGTAGGGCTTGCCCACAAAGCAGGGACACACGATACATTTGAGCTTTAAATTCTGAATTGGGACTGTGGAAAAACCCAAGTGATAATAATGCTGAGAACATCAACAAAATATACATTATCGTATACGAAATATTTTGTTGGAAAATGAAACCACAGCCGATTAGAAAGAGCAGACTTGTCACAAGTTGATAATAATCTCTCCGTGAACGCAGTTGCATTAACTTTAGAGCACAGGCCATAACCAGTAAGTTAACCATGCCTAACAACAGACCAAGTTGCCAACCGGAATACACTAGTCCTAAGCCACTTAATACTGCAAGCAGGTTTAAGGTGCGCATAGTGGGTAAGTGTTTTTGTAGTTTAAGGAATAAGGCAATGCGCATTACGGCTCCGCAAACTACCAGTATTAGTATCCAGCTGAGGATTGACTCATACAAACTGGCACTCAGAACAACAAGTACAAAGGTTAACAGCAGGTAGGCTAAGTTATTGCCTGGCTGAATAATGTAGCTAGGTGATTTATTCGTCTTGCTTTTAGTCATCGAGGATCGTGCCATGTAAACATCGCTAACGCTTTTAGACAGCTATCTCTGTGCTCACTACCTGCATTTGGAACGATGCAATTTTGCCCCAGATCCAATCCAAATGTGTGATTGTTGCGACTAAGTTCAATGACCTGAAAACACATATGACTAAGACGAGTTTCAAGAATAGCTGGAGTGCAGGGCATTAGTTTTAACCAGCCAGTTTGACTGCTGGTACTGGCGAACTGTTTGCTGATCATGCCACGTCCTTTTGCCAGTTGTTTCCAGGCAACATGATGAAGCGGCTCTCCCACTTGGTAGGCCTTTAAACTTTCAAAGTCATCATGACCAGCATGGGTTGATGTATGGGAACCACTGTCGTTAGCGCGATTAATTCTGATTAATTGGTTTTCACAGGGCAGGGGCTTAGGATAAACCAATATCTCAGTGTCAAATGCCAGATGTGTCCAACAACGAAATAGTCCAAGGGGATAGGTTGAGCTTACGGTGACTCTCGGTAGAGACAAAACGCCGCGTTTATTGCAGCAGTAATCTAGATATGTTGGATTACTCAGCTCATCTGCATCCGCCAAATAACAGTTTTCTTGATCAATGTACTTTAGTTCATATAAGCCGTGTGGGGTCTTTCGACTTTCTTTGCTGGTGCTGTTGATATGTGCGTTTATCCATATAGGCACATGCACGCTATCATCAACAAAGACATGCTGAACTTTACCTATTTGAATATGCGTTTTGGAGAAATTAACATAACTGGCAAATAAGGTAATGAGAAATAGCGACAGCAAAAAATAGCACATTAATAACATCAGGTTATTCTGGTAATTGGTACCTAACAGGAACAATCCGACACACAAGAATAAAAACAACCAGCCAAACTTGGCCGGGAAAATGAAAATATTGCGCATATCTAACTGAAATGAGCGGGCAGCCGGAATTCGCTTGTCCAACCAACGAGACATGTGGGATTGCCAATTAATTAGCATTAATTATCTCACGCAGCGAGGGGATCAACTGCTTCCAGTAATGTTTTACTCAGGCTGCCAAGGGTACTGAAATCAGACGATGCGCTGCGTAATCTGTGTTCCGCAACTGAAGGCAAAATTGCCTGCACATCTTCCGGAATTATATAGTCTCGATTGTTTACAAACGCCCAGCTTTTTGCAGCATTAAGTATGGCCTTGGTCGCTCGTGGCGACAATGGATTGGCAAATTGTTCGCTTTCGCGGCTAAACGTAACCAATCTAAGTACATAATTAAGTAAAGCATCAGAGGCGTGCACTTTGCTTACCAATAACTGCGCGGCTTGGAATTCTTCCAGGGTGATTACCGAACTCAATTCAGTAATAATGGGTTCATGTTGCTGTTGCAGCATTTTCTTTTCTGCCTGATGGTCTGGATAACCTAATTGAATACGCATTAAGAAACGATCAAGTTGTGATTCAGGCAAAGGGTAGGTTCCAGATTGATGCATGGGATTTTGGGTGCCAATCACAAAAAATGGTGTAGGTAAGGAGTGAGTTTCACCATCCAAACTTATCTGCTGTTCTTCCATGGCCTCAAGCAAGGCACTCTGAGTTTTTGGGCTAGCACGGTTTATTTCGTCGGCCAAGACCAGTTGGCTGAATATTGGACCTGGATGAAAACGAAATTTTTGCTCGTTATTGTCAAAAATATTGATCCCCAGTACATCGGCCGGCAGTAAGTCAGAGGTAAATTGGACCCGGGAATAATCCAGTCCAAGTACTTTGGCCAAAGCATGGGAAAGTGTCGTTTTACCCATTCCGGGTAAATCTTCAATTAACAAGTGGCCGTTCGCTAACAGGCAACTTAGAGCCAGTTTAACTTGCTGTTGCTTGCCAATAATCACTTTGCAAATTTGCTCAATCGCTTGATTTATTTGGGTATCTTGCATAATGCCTTTTTCACTATCACAAATGTTGCTTGTTGTAACTGTAGCTTATTGTTTGCTCTGTGTATTCTGTCAAATTTATACTTATGTATTGTAATTACAATAACTTCAATTTAAACGGTGATTTGCTGATTTTCGAACCGTATAATGAATACATTGATTTGACTACCAAGGGTCCATTATTATGAAAACTATTGAAATAGAGGACGATCTTTACTTTTATATCGCCTCCCAGACTCAGCACATTGGCGAAGGTGCTTCACAAATTTTGCGCCGCCTGGTTATGCCCGACTCTCTTGGATCTGCTCCTTCTACAGAGCAAAATTCAGAGACAACCGGCGCAGGTGCTGTAATACAGGCAGTGTCTCATGAAGATGTCTTTAATCTAATTGATGAGGCTAAAATCACTGAAACCACCAAGATGGTTGAACGCTTTTTATTGATATTGAGTGCATTGTCTCAAGTGCATGGTGAGAGTTTTGCAAAAGTACTAAATATCACCGGGCGCAATAGAGTTTACTTTGCCAGAGACAAGGACACCTTATTGGAAACCGGTAGTAGCACCAATCCCAAGCAAATTCCAAACTCCGGTTTCTGGGTGATTACCAATAACAATACTGCCAAAAAGGTATCGATATTGCGGGCTGTAGGAGATATGTTAGAGTATTCACAAGCAGACCTTAAACGTTTGGTCGAACTGTTTTCAGCATAATTAATTAATATTTAGGGAATAATATGGCCATTCATCGGCAAGCTGGTTTACTCGCATCAGAACAACAATTGGTAAACGTCGCGCACCTGGTTAGTGCCTATTACAGCAATAAACCCCAGAAGGGTAATAATACTCAGGCTGTGGCATTCGGTACTTCTGGGCACCGGGGAAGTTCAGTTTTAAACACGTTTAATGATACTCATATAGCAGCCATCTGTCAGGCACTGGCAGAGTTTCGGCTATCACAAGGTACCACCGGACCATTATTTATGGGGATGGATACACACGCCTTGTCTGAAGCTGCTTTTAGTACAGCTGTTGAGGTGTTGGCAGCAAATGGTGTGGATATTGTTGTTCAACAGGACAGGGGGTATACCCCCACCCCCGTTATTTCTCACGCTATTCTTGAATTTAATCTGGATAAACAAGTCGGCCTGGCTGACGGAGTAGTGATTACACCATCACATAATCCACCAGAAGACGGCGGGTTTAAATACAATCCACCTAACGGTGGACCCGCAGACAGCGATGTGACTAATCAAATCCAGCTTCGAGCCAATGAGCTGATCAGTCAGGATTTAGTCGGTGTCAAACGGATCTCCTTGGCTACCGCATATGCTTCTGAACGGGTGCAAGAAACGGATTTTGCCGAAAACTATATTGCTCAGCTTGATCAGGTGGTTGATATGCAAGCCATTGCCAAAGCGGGCCTTAAACTGGGCACCGATCCTCTCGGTGGCGCTGGATTGGGGTATTGGGCGCGTATTGCCGAGCGTTATGGTTTGAATATAGAAGTGGTTAATAACAAAGTAGATCACCAGTTTGGGTTTATGCACCGGGACAAAGACGGCAAGATCCGCATGGATTGTTCATCTCCTTACGCGATGGCTGGCTTAATTGCGCTGAAAGACCGCTTTGATTTGGCCTTTGGTAATGACCCCGATTTCGACCGCCATGGGATAGTCACCCGTAAAAGTGGCTTAATGAACCCCAATCACTACCTAGCCGTTGTGATCCAGTATCTATGTCAGCATCGCAAAGACTGGCCTCAAGATGCAAAAATCGGCAAGACCCTAGTCTCCAGCAGTATGATAGACAGAGTCGTGAAAAGTTTAGGACGCGAACTGGCTGAGATGCCGGTTGGATTTAAATGGTTCGTGCAAGGATTATTGCATTCTAAAATCAGTTTTGCCGGGGAAGAAAGTGCTGGTGGGATATTCCTGCGTCGCAACGGTAAGCCATGGGCGACGGATAAAGACGGGATTATTTTGTGTTTGCTTGGTGCAGAAATTATGGCAGTTACCGGTAAAGACCCAGGTGAACATTATCAGGAATTAACCAATAAATTTGGTGCGCCGGCATATAAACGAATTGATGTGGCAGCAAATCATGCTCAGAAACAGATTCTGAGTAAAATGGATAAGAGTGTTATTCAATCGACTGAACTTGCCGGAGAGACCATCACTAATGTTCAAACTCATGCGCCAGGGAATAATGCTGCAATCGGTGGGGTTAAGGTCAGCACCGAAAATGGTTGGTTTGCTGCTCGCCCATCAGGTACTGAAGACATTTACAAAATTTATGCTGAAAGTTTTAAGGGGGAAGCGCATTTACAATTATTGATAGATGAAGCTCAAGCTTTAGTGCAACAAGTGTTTAATTCCGCAAATGTATAAAATATAAATCTATAGTGTTAATATAATGTAAATTTATTACACGTTTGAATACGTTATTTTGTATTCCGATGATTATTTAACAAAAAAATAACAACATTCAATAAAAAATTCTGCTAAAAATACTAATATGATGTTTAATTGTAACTAAATTACGAAATGAAAATCGAAGGAACGCCCTGTTTCTTCGATTTTCGCATTAATTGGTAAAGGAAAAAATTATGAATGCCTCCCTGAAAAACGTTGTTGATAATCCCGTGAAACTTGATAAAACGATGATTAAAGATGCCATTGTGCGTCATTTGCATTGTTCTTTGGGGACGGACGAAAATAAAGCCAACAACCATGCTTGGTGGAAGGCGACCTGTGCTTCAGTGCAGGAGCAGGTGCTTGAACAGTTACGTAAGACGCAAAAATCCCACTACCTCAACGATACCCGTGCAGTACATTATTTTTCTGCCGAGTTTTTGATGGGGCGATTAATGTCGAATAACCTCCATAATTTAGGTCTGTTTGAACAAACAGAGATGGCCTTACAAGAATTAGGTGTGAGTTTGACTGACATCATGGAAGAAGAGCCAGACATGGCGCTTGGAAATGGCGGTTTGGGACGTCTGGCAGCATGTTTTATAGATTCTCTGGCGACGCTTGATTTACCCGCGGTTGGTTATGGTTTGCACTATGAACATGGTTTGTTTCGTCAGGAAATCAAAAATGGTGAACAGATTGAGCGTCCAGATAGCTGGCGTGACTATGGAAACCCATGGGAAATTTGCCGCCCTGAATCAATTCAGGAAATTCCACTTTATGGTTATGTCGAAACTAAATACGGCGAAAATGGCCGGGTACAGAAAGAATGGCACCCGGGATTAATCGTAAAAGGTTTGCCCTGGGATATTCCGGTTGTAGGTTACGGTGGTAAAACGGTTAATGTGTTGCGTTTGTGGCAGAGTCAGGCTTCAGACTATTTTAACTGGGATGTATTTAACGCCGGCGGATACGTAGATGCACAGAAAGAAAACGTACAAGCTGAAACTATCTCAAAAGTTCTGTACCCCAATGATGAAACTGAAGCCGGTAAAGAATTACGTCTGATCCAGCAATATTTCTTTAGTGCGTGTTCTCTGAAAGACATTATCCGCCGTTATAAAAGGGCACACGGAGACGACTGGAGCCGATTCTCTGACCAGGTAGTGATCCAATTAAATGACACTCACCCTGCCGTAGCGATCCCAGAGTTAATGCGTATTCTGCTTGATCGCGCCGAACTTGACTGGGACAGTGCTTGGGCAATTTGTAGTAAAACGTTTGCTTACACTAACCATACATTATTGCCGGAAGCATTAGAGAAATGGTCAGCACGTATGTTCGAGAAGATTTTACCCCGACATCTGGAGATAATTTACGAAATCAACCATCGATTCATGAGTGAAATTGAAAAAGTTTGGCCTGGTGACAATGCGATGAAGCAGAAATTATCCATTATCGAAGAGGGTAATGAAAAAATGGTTCGCATGGGAAACCTCTCGGTAATTGGCTCGTTTGCAGTTAATGGCGTAGCTGAAATCCATTCGGAGTTGGTCAAGAAAAATCTTTTCCCAGAGTTTAATAAAATGTGGCCTGGAAAACTCACCAATGTGACTAATGGGATTACCCCCCGTCGTTGGTTAAAAGCGTGTAATCCAAAGTTGTCGGCCTTGATTGACGAAAAAATTGGTAATGATTGGCCTTTACATTTAGAGAAGTTGGAACAGCTTGCGAAATTTGCTGATAATGCCAAGTTTCAAAAAGAATTCATGAAGATAAAGCATGAAAATAAAGTCTCTTTGGCTGCTGAGGTACTAGCGTTAACGGGTATTGAAATTGATCCAAAGGCTATTTTTGATATTCAAATCAAGCGTTTGCATGAATATAAAAGACAACATTTGAATCTATTGCACATAATGGCATTGTACCGTCGAATTTTGGCGAACCCTGACTACGACATACACCCAAGAGTCTTTTTGTTTGGTGCCAAAGCTGCACCAGGATACAAGTTGGCTAAAGATATTATTTATGCGATTAATCAGGTGGCAGATAAGATCAATAATGATAAGCGGGTTAATCACAAGCTTAAAGTTGTTTTCCTGCCAAATTACAGAGTCAGTCTGGCAGAAAAAATGATACCAGCAGCGGATATTTCGGAACAAATATCGACAGCGGGTAAAGAAGCGTCCGGTACCGGCAACATGAAGTTATCACTTAACGGTGCATTAACGGTTGGTACGCTTGATGGTGCGAACATTGAAATTGCTGAAGAAGTCGGTAACGAAAATATTTTCATCTTCGGCCTGAATGTGGACGAGGTCGATGCTTTACAGGAAAAGGGTTACAACCCATATGACTATTATTACAACAATAGCGAAATTAAAGCGGTTCTTGACTGGTTAGAAACGGACTACTTTACCCCTGGGAAACCAGGTGCACTGGCGTCCTTGAAATACAGTATGTTGGAAGGTGGCGATCCTTATTTGGTATTGGCTGATTTCGAATCCTATTCTGACGCACAGAGCAAAGCCGACAAAGCATATAAAGATGCTAAAGGTTGGGCCAAAATGGCCATTTTGAATACAGCGCGAATGGGTAAGTTCACATCTGACCGGTCAATTAAAGATTATGTAGAAAAAATTTGGAAACTACGGCCATGTAATGTAGAGTAATTTTTTTCTCACGTTTATTATGAGTAATACTAAAAACTAATAGTTACCTATTAGTAACGTGACTAACATAGTAGCTTAAGTAATGCTTAAACATCAGTTTGAGCATTACTCTGACTCCCCCCTGAAACTGGGTAAGGCGGTGTAACTAGATGAAGAAAATACATGACTCTTTGAGCACCTTACCCAACCGCTTTGCGTTTTTGGATAAAATTGATCAGCTACTCACAAACAATCCTAATCAGTCCTTATTATTAATCGATGTAGTGCGTTTTTCCGATGTAAGTAGTAGCTTTGGTTACGAGTTTGGTGATCGTGTCTTGCTTGAAATCGCTAACCGAATAGTTGTTTTGTTTGATGATGATGTCGTGTTGGGTCGCATTAGCGGAGATATTTTTGGTCTTGTCATTCCAGGTGGGCACCGTCGTTCACAACTACGAGGTTTCTATAATCACTTAGTTGAACACTTTAAAACACCTATTGCCTGCCAGGATCACGCTTTCATTGCTGATTTTAACGTTGGAGCAGTTGCCAATTCAAATGAAAATTCAGATATCAATAGCTTCTTTTCCAAGGCCGAGTCAGCGTTGAAATTAGCTAAGGAAAGTAAATTTGAAAATTTCCAGACGGCAAATGCCTTAGAAAAATTACCAAGCGGACGCTCGCTCGCGTTAAAAGCTGATCTTAAACGTGCTTTTAGCGGAGATGAATTAGAAATTTATTTGCAGCCAAAAATTGATTTAATTAGCCTCGAAATCATTGGTGCCGAGTGCCTACTTCGATGGAATCACCCTCTCGATGGAGTATTATTCCCGGGGGCATTAATTGAAGCCGCTGAATCATACAATATGATGAATGAATTGGGTTATTGGGCACTGG
Organism: Paraglaciecola sp.; assembly: GCA_047622205.1. Taxonomy (GTDB): domain Bacteria; phylum Pseudomonadota; class Gammaproteobacteria; order Enterobacterales; family Alteromonadaceae; genus Paraglaciecola. Next base: position 1,699 of record JBLHNW010000071.1, on the reverse strand, counting down.
AAGCCGCATTTAAAGCTGCTGTTTGTCTCAATTCTCACGGGCTGGATTTAAAAATTGCAGTAAATATGTCGCCCACACAACTTTATGATTTAAGTTTTACCAATAACTTGCTTAATTTAAGTGAAACGTATTCAGTTAGTTTGAGTCAGTTCGAGTTGGAACTGACCGAAGATGTGGCTCTTTCCAATTCTTTTCTTGTTAAAAAGCAATTAACACAAGTGCGAGCATTAGGAGTGGCAATTGCGATTGATGACTTTGGTAAGGGCTATTCGAATCTTGCTTATATGCGAGACATTGAGATCGATACGATCAAAATCGATAAAACTTTTATTATGCAACTCAATGACGGACCGGTTAACAGAGCCATAGTTGAAGCCACTCAACTTATTGCAAAAGCAGCCAATTGCACGGTTGTTGCAGAAGGCATTGAAACGCTTGAACATCTGCATATCTTGCGTGAAATTGGTATTAGACAGGGGCAGGGCTTTTTATTTTCTAAGGCTGTAGCAATTGATGAATTTATTGCTTTGGCTTTTCAGGATATTGCTGTTGGTACATCCTTGTCTCAACGGAGAAGAACGGGATAGGTAAATTTTTCAGGATATTAATCAATTTAATTGCGGTATTATGTAGCGAATAAAGACAAACCTTTGATATTTATGAGCACTAAACAAACACTTGTGCAAACACCTCAAAATGAACACTCAATCTCCATAAAACAGCCACTTCAGAAAACGTTGGCATCTAAGCTGATGAAATCTGGTCAGTTTTTACAACTTTGTCGCACTAAACCTGATGAGTTTGAGCAGCCATTTCAATTTGATTTGAACAATGGTACTCAGGTACATGTTTCTGCTGCAGGTATTGTCTCTTTTCAGCCGAAAAATTATGGCCATTTTGATATTATTCTGTCTTGTGGCGTGCATGGTAATGAAACTGCGCCGATTGAAATTTGCGACAATTACGTTCAACAAATTCTGCGTGAGGAAATCGAACTCTCTCATAGAGTCTTGTTTTTGTTTGCAAATTTACCATCAATGGATATTGCTAAGCGTTTTGTTGAAGAGAATATGAACCGTCTGTTTAGCGGTGCTCATTCTCAGGGGACTGAGCCACAAACGACTGAAGGAAAAAGGGCTGCAGAGTTAGAAAAAGCGGTCAGTGACTTTTATTGTGACGTCCCAAAAGAGAGTGAACGGCAGCGCTATCATTATGATTTGCATACTGCAATACGTGCATCGAAAAACGAAAAGTTTGCGGTCTATCCTTTTCGCCACGAAAAACCATGGGATAAATTTCAACTACAAATTTTACTAGCTTGTGGCGTGAACACTATTTTACTTTCAGGTAGTCCGACAACTACTTTTAGTTATTTCTCTTCAAATCAATTTGATGCTCATGCATTTACTGTGGAACTCGGTAAAGTGAAGCCATTTGGGCAAAATGATATGAGTCGTTTTAATCACGTTCAGCTTACCCTGAAACGGCTAATGTGTGGCGAAGATCTAGGGCTAAAACCGTTTCTTGAAAGTGACTTTCATATTTATAAAGTTAATCAGATAATTAATAAACAGTATGAGGATTTCACACTCAATTTTGCAGATGACGCCCCTAATTTTAGTGATTTTGCACTGGGGGATGTTCTGGCTGAAGAGTCAGGCAGAAAATACCTTGCTGAATTTGCAGGAGAAGCCATTGT